>DMZZ01000191.1:0-6152 GCA_003484805.1 Comamonadaceae bacterium
CCCCTCTTTTTCGGCTCTGGAGGCCCCACTCCATCCATCCGCCCGCGAATCCGGTATCCTGCGGGCCTCGATCACAGCCGTGGTCCTGAACGTTTTCTTCAATGGCGCCAGCCGCGACACCTCCGCCGCTGTCTCCGCCGCACGCCAGGCCGACGCCCACTCGCGTCGCACCCGCGCTGCCCCAAGAGCCCGATTCACGGCCACGCCTCCACGGTGGTGACTGCCCCGCCCCAGCCCCTGGCCTGGCGGGGCAGCGCTTTTTGCAGGCCGCCCGGGCCTCCTGCAACAAAAGGGTTCGCCGCAGTGGAGTAAGCTCAATTTGCCTACCGTTGAGGATTACCGAATGACCCAAGAACTGTCCGCCGCCGAAGCCGCCCTGCGCGATGCCGCGCGCGAGTACCACCGCAACCCCAGCCGGGGCAAGATCGCCGTCACCCCCACCAAGCCGCTGTCCAACCAGCGCGACCTGTCCCTGGCGTACTCGCCCGGCGTGGCCTACCCGTGCCTGGACATCCAGGCCGACCCCAGCAAGGCCTTCGACTACACCTCGCGCGGCAACCTCGTGGGCGTCATCACCAACGGCACGGCCGTGCTGGGCCTGGGCGATATCGGCCCGCTGGCGGGCAAACCGGTGATGGAGGGCAAGGGCTGCCTATTCAAGAAGTTCGCTGGCGTCGATGTGTTCGACATCGAACTGGACGAGCGCGACCCGGACAAGCTCATCGACATCATCGCCGCGCTCGAACCGACACTCGGCGGCATCAACCTGGAAGACATCAAGGCGCCCGAGTGCTTCTACATCGAGCGCGAGCTGTCCAAGCGCATGAACATCCCCGTGTTCCATGACGACCAGCACGGCACGGCCATCATCTCCAGCGCCGCGCTGCTCAACGGCCTGGAGCTGGTGGGCAAAGACATCGGCGCGGTGAAGATCGCCGTCTCGGGCGCGGGCGCCGCCGCCATTGCCTGCGTGGACGTGATGGTGGGCCTGGGCGTGAAGCGCGAGAACGTCTACATGGTGGATTCCAAGGGCGTGATCTACCAGGGCCGCCCCGGAGGCTATGACGAATCCAAGGCCCGCTACGCACAGAAGACCGAGGCGCGCCAGCTCGCCGACGTGGTCCACGGTGCCGACGTGTTCCTGGGCTGCTCGGCTCCCGGCGTGCTCACAGCAGAGATGGTCAAGACCATGGGGCCCAAGCCGATCATCCTGGCGCTGGCCAACCCCGAGCCCGAGATCCGCCCCGAGCTGGCCAAGGCCGTGCGCCCGGACTGCATCATGGCCACGGGCCGCTCGGACTACCCCAACCAGGTCAACAACGTTCTCTGTTTCCCGTACATCTTCCGCGGCGCGCTCGATTGCGGTGCCACCAAGATCACCGAAGCCATGAAGCTGGCCTGCGTCCGTCAGATCGCCGACTTGGCCAAGAGCGAGACCAGCGACGAGGTGGCCGCCGCCTACGCGGGCCAGGAACTGACCTTCGGCCCCGACTACCTGATTCCCAAGCCCTTCGACTCGCGCCTGATCCTCAAGATTGCGCCCGCCGTGGCCCAGGCCGCGGCGGACTCCGGCGTGGCCACGCGCCCCATCGAGGACATGGAGGCCTACAAGGAAAGCCTCTCGCGCTTCGTCTACCAAACCGGCATCCTGATGCGCCCGGTCATCAACGCCGCCAAGGCCCTGCCCGACGCGCAAAAGCGCGTGGCCTATGCCGACGGTGAGGACGAGCGCGCGCTGCGCGCCGCGCAGAACGCAGTGGACGACCACATCGCCCGCCCCATCCTCATCGGGCGCCCCGCCGTGATCGCGGCACGCATCGCCAAGGCCGGCCTGCGCATCCAGCCCGGCGTGGACGTGGAGGTCTGCGACCCCTCGGACGACCCGCGTTTCCGCCAGTACTGGGAGACCTACCACCAGATCATGAAGCGCAATGGCGCCACGCCCGAGGTGGCCAAGGCCGCCGTGCGCCGCTCCAACACCATCATCGCCTCGCTGATGGTCAAGCTGGGCGACGCCGACGCGATGATCTGCGGCCTGGTGGGCACCTTCGAGACGCACCTGGAGCGCATCCACAGCATCATCGGCCATGCGGCCGGCGTGGCCGACTACGCCACGCTCAACGCGCTCATGACCGACCGCGGCCCGCTGTTCATCGCCGATACCTACGTGAACGAGAACCCCACGGCCGAGCAGCTCGCCGACATCGCCTGGCACTCGGTCAAGGAGGTGCAGCGCTTCGGCCTGCCGGCCAAGGTGGCGTTCCTGTCGCACTCCTCCTTCGGCTCGTCCAAGCGTGCCTCGGCGCGCAAGATGCGCGAGGCGCGCGACCTGTTCGTGGCACGCCACCCCGAGATCGAGTGCGACGGCGAACTGCACGGCGACGCGGCGCTGGAGCCCAACATCCGCGCCACCTACATGCAGGATTCAACGCTCACCGGCTCGGCCAACCTGCTGATCTGCCCGAACATCGACTCGGCCAACATCCTCTACAACGTGCTCAAGACCACGACCAGCGGCGGCGTCACCGTGGGCCCGATCCTCATGGGCGCAGCCGCTACGGCCTACATCCTGACACCGGCTGCCACGGTGCGCCGTGTGCTCAACATGACGGCCCTGGCCGTGGCCAGCGCGGCATCGCGCGCGAAGTAGCCACCACGTGCATCCGCCACCCGCCGGAGGGTGCGGATGCACCTATTTCAGGTATTTCGCTACAGATTCAGTAGCTATTAGCGCTTACCCATCAAGGAACAAAAGCCTTTTTCACTTTGCAAGAGCTAGCGCGATGCCACGAGCAACTGCACGAACATCTGCACCTTCTGGCGCGACACGTCGTCCAGCTCGGTGAACTCCAGGCCTGCCACCCAATGGTTTTCAACGGCCTGGATCTTGACGATGCGCGCGAACACGCCCACCGCCCGGTGCTCCACCAGCGCCAGCGAAAACTCCATCTGCAGCACGTTGCCCGGCTCGATGCGCTCGGGCAGCTCCATCTGCAGGCCGTGGTAGCTCACGTCCACGATCATGCCGTGGATGATGCGCGGCTGCACATCGTCGCCCTGCACCAGCTGGCACAGGCAGGGCACATGCGTTTCGGCCCGGTGGCTGCGCCGGAACTCCTGGCGCGGCACCTTGAGCTTGCGCGCCGGAATGGCCACCAGCTCGCGCATGGCCACCGGCTCGGCCTTGCCCTTCACATACACCTGCATGGGCGCCGTGGCCGACACCAGGCTGCCGCAGCGCTGGTAAGTGGTCTCACTGATCAAGATCTGCCCACGCAGGCTGAACGCCTCGATGCGCGAGGCCAGATTCACCTCTTCGCCGATCACCGTGTATTGCGAGAACAGGTCGGAGCCAAAACGCCCCGCCACCACCGTGCCGGTGTTGATGCCGACGCCCAGGTACACCTGCGGCAGACGCTCGCGCAGATGCTCCAGGTTCAGGTCGCGCATGGCCAGCTGCATCTCGACCGCGCAGACCAGCGCGCGCTCCACGTCGTCCGCATGCGACTGCGGCGCGCCGAACAGCACCATGATCGATTCGCCCGTGAACTTGTCGATGGTGCCCTGGTAGCGGTACACCACCTCGCTGAGCCGCGCGAGGCACCGGTTGAGGGCCATCACCACCTCACCGGCGGGCCGCGTGGCCGACAGCGCCGTGAAGCCGCGCAGGTCGGCCAGCACGATGGTGACCTCCCGCTCGGCCACCTGCGCCACCTCCGGGGCCACGGGGCGTGCCGCCGCTGGCCCGCCGCCCAGAATGGCCGCCATCTCGGCCTGCACCGCTGCCCCCAGCGGGGCGCCTGTCTCGCGCTCTATCAGCGCCTGCAGGCGGCGCACGGTATCGTTGCTCGATGCATTGGGCATGGAAAGCGTTCCCCTTTGAAGCCCCCCAGAATAGGTGCGCCCCCCCCTGCCGGTCAAGCCGTGCCAACAGCCGCACGCCGTGGCAGGCCGCCACCCGCTGCGGGATACCCGGCGGAGGCGACTGAGCCACTGCCCTGCCCCGTTCCGCCCACCCTCCAACACCCCTCGCCCATGTCCTGGCACGCACGCCTCCAACTTGACTACACCCTGGAAGACGCACGCACCGTGGCGCGCTTTGCGCACGACGGCCCGCTGCGCATCCTGCAAAGCCTTTACCCCGAGGGCGGGTGCATAGCGCGCTCACCCATCAGGTGAGCACCATCGAAGCCTTGAAACGTTGATTTCATGTGGCCTGGCAATGGACACAAAGCAGTCAACTGCCGTTTCTAGGATCAGCGGTGTGCAGCATCTGGAGGCGGGCTGGGGCATCAAGGCGGGCGAAAGCCTGTCTGCCGGCGAGGACATTTGCGCCGGTGAGGGGTACGGCGTGTTTGCCGGGCTGAATGTGCAGGTGGACACCTGGGACGCCAGCGCCCAGGTGTGGGCGCTGCAACCGCCCAAGCGCCTACGCAGCGGCGTGTGGCTGGGGCCTTGCCGGGTGTGAGGTGCCGGCGCCCAAATTGCTCCTAAATTAATAGCGTCCAGCGCTTATTCATCCAAGGCCTTGAGCCATATCTCACTGCATTTTCAGCGCAACACGGTGGCCTGCAGGTGCCCCAGCACCATCAGGGCTACCTGCAGCAGCACCAGCAGCACCAGGGGTGAAAGATCGATACCGCCCACCAAAGGAATGATGCGCCGCACGGGTCGCAGCACGGGTTCGCAGAGGCGCGCGATCACGTGAGAGATGGGCGAATGCGCCTGCACCCAGGACATCACGGCATAGACAATGAGCAGCCCGATCAGCCCCATGATCGCCATGCGCGCCAAGCCAAACAGTGCCAGCACCGGCAACCAGACCCAGCCGTCGCCCATGCCCACCAGCAGCCACAAAATGCTGTACTGAGTCAGCACCACCAGCAACGCCGCCAGCAGGCTCGCGCCGTCCCAGCGCCCGAGGGGCGGCACCACGCGGCGCAGCGGCAGCACCATCCAGTCACTCAGCGCAAACACCAGGCGCCCCACCGGGTTGTTGAAGGGCACGCGCTGCCACTGCATGTAGATGCGCAGCAGGCAGGCGCCACCCAGCAGCCCGGCCACCACATCCAGCAAAAAAGAAACAATCTGATAGAGCATGAATCGGAGTCGTCCTTGACCGCACTGCGGCATGGGATGATAGCCTCCTTGCCACCATGTCGCAGCCCCTCACCCTGACCAGCCTGCCGCTGTTTCCGCTCGCCTCGATGCTGTTTCCAGGCGGCGTGCTGGCGCTGCGCGTCTTCGAGGTGCGCTACCTCGACATGGTGCGCAAATGCCACCATGCGGGCGCGCCGTTTGGCGTCGTCAGCCTGCGCAGCGGCCAGGAGGTGCGTCGGGCCGGTGCACCGCTGGAGCAGTTGCATGACGTGGGAACGCTGGCCCGCATCGAACACCTGGAATGCCCGCAGCCCGGCCTCATCACCCTGGAATGCCGGGGTGGCCAGCGCTTTCGCATCGTGCGCAGCCACCTTTTGCCCCACGGCCTGTGGATCGCTGACGTCGAACTGCTGGCCGACGACCAGCATGTGCCTATCCCGCAGCACCTGGCGGCCACATCGCGCAGCCTCTCGCAGGTGCTGGCCTCGCTGCGCGAGCGCACGCCTGGCAGCCCGGTCGCCATCACACCCACGGCCGCCCAGCTGGACGACTGCGGCTGGGTCGCCAACCGCTGGTGCGAGCTGCTGCCCGTGCCACTGGAGCTCAAGCAGCGCCTGATGCAGCTCGACACCCCCCTGGTGCGCCTGGAACTGGTAGGCGACGTGCTCGAACGCACGGGCATTGCACCGCTGTAGACCACCGATGCCAGCGCAACACACCCTGCTCAGCCACATCCTGGAATGGCCCCGCTCCGCCAAGCGTCTGTTCGTCGTGGCGCTGGACGCGGGCATGGGGCTGCTCGCCATGTGGCTCGCCTTCACACTGCGCCTGGAGACCCTGCACCGCCCCGAGGGTCTGCAGTGGCTGGTCTATGCCCTGGGGCCGCTGCTGGCCTTTCCGATCTTCGTGAACCAGGGGCTGTACCGCGCCATCTTCCGCTACACCGGCATCCGCGCCCTCATCACCACCGGCAAGGCCGTGACGCTTTATGGAGGGCTGTTGCTGGCCATTCTGCTGCTGGCCCAATGGGAAGGGGTACCGCGCAGCGTGGG
>DMZZ01000191.1:6175-9496 GCA_003484805.1 Comamonadaceae bacterium
GGCGCGCAAACGGCGGCCGGGCTGGTGGGCATGCACCAGTATCAGTTGCAGGGCTTTGTCGACGACGATGCCGCCAAGATCGGCCGCAGCATCAACGGGGTGCGTGTGTATGCCCCGCAGGCCCTGCCCGCCGTGGTGCAGCGCCTGGGCGTGACCGATGTGCTGCTCGCCGTGCCCAGTTCCACACGCCAGCGGCGCCGCCAGATCATCGAGAGCCTGAGCGACCTGCCGGTGCGCATCCGCACTCTGCCGGGNNGTAGCGCCGCAGGCCAGCCTGTTGGGCCGCAACCTGGCGGGCCAGGTGGTCATGGTCACGGGCGCGGGCGGAAGCATTGGCAGCGAACTGTGCCGCCAGATCGTGCAGGAAGGCCCGGCCCGGCTGCTGCTCGTGGACCACAGCGAATACGCGCTCTACGCCATCCACCACGAGCTGCAGGCACTGCGCGACCAGGGTGCGCACGCCTGNNGCACACCGACCAGGCTCCATCTACCACGCGGCCGCCTACAAGCATGTGCCCATGGTGGAAGCCAACGCGGGCGAAGGCGTGCTCAACAACGTGTTCGGCACGCTCAACATGGTGCGCATGGCGCTGGAGCATGGCGCGCGGCATTTCGTGCTCGTCTCCACCGACAAGGCCGTGCGGCCCACCAACATCATGGGCGCGAGCAAGCGCGTGGCCGAGCTGGTACTGCAGGCCATCGCGGCGAGCAGCCAGCCGCCATTCGACGCGCCTGCCACCACCCCATGGACCTGCCCTACGCGTTTTTCCATGGTGCGTTTCGGCAACGTGCTGGGCTCGAGTGGCAGCGTGATCCCGCTGTTCCGACGCCAGATCGCCGCAGGCGGCCCCGTCACGGTCACGCACCCGGAGGTCACGCGCTATTTCATGACCATCCCCGAGGCGGCCCAGCTTGTGCTGCAGGCCGGCGCCATGGCCGAAGGGGGTGACCTGTTTTTGCTCGACATGGGCGAACCCATCTGCATCGTGGACTTGGCACGGCGCATGGTGGCGTTGTCGGGCCTGACCGTGCGCGACGAGCAGCACCCGGGCGGCGACATCGCCATCGAATTCACCGGCCTGCGCCCCGGCGAGAAGCTCTACGAAGAACTGCTGATCGGCGACCACCCCCTGCCCACCGCGCATCCACGCATCCTGCGAGCGCGCGAGGAACATGCCGCCTGGAACGGCATGCAGTCCACGCTGGAGGCCCTGCGCAACGCAGCCCTCGCGGACGACACCACCACCATCAAGGCCCTGTTGCGCCAGCTGGTGCCTGGCTACCAGCCCGCCGATTCCGTCCACCCATGACCTCCGGCTTGTTGCGCGCCACGTTGACGCTGCTCACGGGCAGCGTGCTGGCCCACGCCCTGCCGCTGCTGCTGGGCCCGGTGCTCACGCGGCTGTACGCGCCAGGGGAATTCGGCCAGTACGCGCTGTTCTGGGCTGTGGCCACCAACCTGGCCGTGGTGGCCTGCGCGCGCTACGAATTCGCCCTGCCGCTCGAAAAGAAACCCCAGGGCGCCGCGCTGCTGATGGCCCTGTGCGCACGCCTGCTGCTGGCCACCACGGCAGCCTCCACGCTCCTGGCCCTGGTGCTCCTCTTCTGGCGAGGCATGTCCCTGGCCTGGTTGCTGCCGGCGGGCGTGCTGGCCATCGGCGCCACCCAGTGGCTCACTCTCTGGGCCACGCGGTCGCAGCGCTTCGGCCTGCTGTCGGCGGCACGCCTGGTGCAGCAGGGGGGAGGCGCCGTACTGCAGGTCCTGCTGGGCCTGTTCAAAGCAGGCCCGGTGGGCCTGCTGGCCGGCCCCATCGTGGCCGGCCTGGGCGCCGCCTGGTTGCTGGCACGCCCCGCCCCGCAGGGCGGCTGGCGGCGGTTGGTGCGCCAGCCGCTAACGCGCCTGAAAGCCATGGCCGCACGCCACCGCGACTTTCCGCTCTACAACACGCCACACGCCTTCATCGGCGCGCTGCAGGATACCTTGGCCCTGCTGCTCATCGCAGCCTGGGCTGGCGACGCGGCCGCAGGTTTCTGGGCGTTGGCGCTGCGCTACCTCAAGGCCCCGGCCACCTTGCTGGGCGGTGCGCTGTCGCAGGCGCTCTACCCGCAGCTGCTGCAGGCCCGCAGCGCAGCCGAGGCACGCTCTCTGGTACGCCGCACCATGCTGGCGCTGGCACTGCTCGCCGCGCCCCTGGCCGCCGTGCTGCTGCTGTGGGGCCCCGACCTGTTCACATGGATCTTTGGTGCGCAGTGGAGTGGTGCCGGAGCGCTCGCGCGCGGCCTGGGCCTGTATATCGGCTTACACTTCATCGCCTCGCCGCTGTCGGTGGTCACGCTGGCCTGGCGCGCCCAGCCTTGGGCTCTGCAGCTTTCGCTCATCGGACAGGGGGTGTTCTTCGCCGGACTCGGGCTGGGCCTCTACTGGGGCGGACTGGAAGGTGCGGCCTGGGGCGTCTCGGCGGCGATGGCGGTGTACTTTGTCTATTATTTTCAGGCCCTGGCGCACTGGAACAACATTCCCGATGAGAGCCTTGCTTAACCGCTGGCGCCGCTGGCTCTGGCGGCAGCTTTTCTACCGCATGGTGTTCGGTGAGCAAGGCCGCGCGGGCCAGACCCTGCCGCACACCCGCATCGCGCCGAGCACCTGCATCGAGGGCGAGGCCGGGCTGGAGCTGGCCGACCATGTGTTTATCGGTCAGTTCAACTTCCTTGACGCCACGGCCGGTATGCACATTGGCGAGGGCGTGCAGATCACCAACTTCGTGAGCATCGTCACGCACAGCTCACACCGCAGCATCCGGCTGCTCGGCCGCGCCTACGCCAGCCATACGGGCGATATACCCGGCTACCTGCGAGCGCCCATCGAGATCGGTGCCTACAGCTTCATCGGCCCGCACAGCGTGGTCGAGGCAGGCAGCCGCATCGGCAAGGGCGTGGTGGTCTGCGCCCACTCCCGCGTGCGCGGCGACGTGCCGGATTTCGCCATCGTGGCGGGCTCGCCCGCGCGCACCGTGGGCGATGTGCGCACCCAGGACGCCCGCCTGCTGGAGCAGCACCCGGAGCTGGCCGTGCACTATGCCGCCTGGGCCGGTGAACTGCCCCGTACGCCACAGGAGCCCCGCTGACATGCCCCCCCACCTGTGCCTGCTGGGCGACGCCAACAGCCCCCACACCCGGCGCTGGGCGCTGGAGATGCGCGCGCGCGGCTGGCGTGTCTCGATCGTCACCGCGCGGCCGGAGCCGCTCGATGGCGTGGAGCAGCGCATCCTGCCGCCGGTGCGGCGCTCCATCGACTGGCTGCTGCGCGCGGGCGCGGCACGG
>DMZZ01000191.1:9528-10217 GCA_003484805.1 Comamonadaceae bacterium
CCCTTGGATGCGCTGGCTCACCGGCTGGATCCTGCGCCGCGCCGACCTTCTCACCGGAGACTCGGCCAGCCTGGTCGAGGCCGCGCGGCAGTACCGGCCGCACGCCCCGGTCCATGAAATTCACTGGGGCGTGGACCGCGCGCGCTTCTCCCCCACGCCCTGGGAGCACAAGGACGGACTGCACATCGTGAGCCTGCGCGCCTGGGAACCCAATTACCAGATAGACACGCTGATCGATGCCCTCGCTCTGCTACGCCAGCAACTGCCCGACACACCGCTCCAGCTCCACCTGCTCGGCGGCGGCTCGCTCGAAGCACGTCTGCGCAACCAGGTGCAGGCACGGGGACTGGGACAGAGCGTTCACTTCCACGGCCGCCTGGACGACGCGGGCATGGCTGCCGTGCTGGGGCGCTGCAAAATCTCGGTCAGCGTGCCCGCGAGCGACGCGACCTCCGTGGCCATGCTGGAAAGCATGGCCTGCGGTCTGGCCGTGGTGGCGAGCGACCTGCCGGCCAACCGCCAGTGGATCGACCCCGCGCTGTTGGTGCCCGCAGGCGATGCGCAGGCGCTTGCACAGGTGCTGCAGCGACTTGCCAGCGACGACGAGCATGCGCGGCAGGCCGGCGAGCGCAATGCCGAGCGTATCGCGCTGGACGGCGACCGTAAGACGCAGATGGACCATATCGATC
>DMZZ01000143.1:0-6520 GCA_003484805.1 Comamonadaceae bacterium
TGCAGCTTGATGGTGGAACTCATGGCCACGATGAGCCGCGCGATCTCGGTGGCGTTGTTTGCCGCTCCGGCCTTGGCCAGGTTGCGCAAGGTGTCGATGCTTTCCAGGATGTCCCCATCCTGGTGTTTGAATTTGTCGATGTTCATACCTGCTCTCCGTTGAAAGTCGGCACGGGGGCCATCCGCCCCCGTGCCATGGGGTTAGCGGCGTGCGGCGGCCAGCATTGCGCCAGCGGGCGCGGCCGGGGCGCGCGTGCCGAACACGCCGATCACCACCTGCCAGGCCACCGCGAGCGCGCCGACGATGAAGACCACGTCACCCATGGTGCGCACCCAGCGCAAGTTCTGGATGAAGGGTTGCTGCATGAAGGCTTCGCTGCGCGCGTACCACAGGCCTTCGCTCACGCTGGCGTGGAACTGGTACAGGGCGATGGGCAGCAAACTGGTGGCGATCATCAGCACCAGGCCGGCGTTGAGCCACCAGAAGCCCGTCTTCATCAGGCGCTCGTTGAACACCAGATCCGGACGGATGTAGCGCAGCACCAGCAGCGTGAAGCCCAGCGCCAGGAAGCCATACACCCCGAACAGCGCAGCGTGCGCGTGCATGGGCGTGGTGTTCAGGCCCTGGAGGTAGTACAGCGCGATGGGCGGGTTGATGAGGAAGCCGAAGACGCCCGCGCCCAGCATGTTCCAGAAGGCGACGGCGACGAAGAAGGTCAGCGGCCACTTCAGGTTGGCCATCCACGGCGCCTTGTGCTGCAGGCGCCAATGCTCCCAGGCCTCGTGGCCCAACACCACCAGCGGCACCACTTCGAGCGCACTGAAGGTGGCGCCGACGGCCATCACCGGCGTGGTGGTGCCCGAGAAGTACAGGTGGTGGAAGGTGCCCGGAATGCCGCCCAGCATGAACAGCGAGGCCGAGGCCAGGCTGGCCGTGGTGGCCATGCGCGGCGACACCAGCCCCAGCGTGGAGAAAATGAAGGCCAGCGCCGTGGTGGCGAACACTTCAAAGAAGCCCTCGACCCACAGGTGCACCACCCACCAGCGCCAGTATTCCATCACCGACAGGTGCGTGCGCTCGCCGTAGAAGAAGCCCGCGCCATAGAACAGGCCGATGGCCACCACCGAAGCGGTGAGCAGCGCCAGCAGGTTCTTGTCGCCACCGGGCGTGCGCAGTGCGGGCACCACGCCGCGCAGCATCAGCACCAGCCAGAAAGCGATGCCAGCAAACTTGCCGATCTGCCACAGGCGGCCCAGGTCCACGTACTCATAGCCCTGGTGGCCGAGCCAGAAGTTCCACTCGGGCGGCATGATCTGCGCAATGGCCAGGTAGTTGCCGGTGAACGAGCCCACGACCACGACGAAGAGCGCCCAGAACAGCACGTCGACGCCGAGCTCCTGGAACTTCGGGTCTTTGCCGCCATTGATGAGCGGCGCGAGGAACAGGCCCGCCGCCAGGAAGCCGGTGGCGATCCAGAACAGCGCGCTCTGGATGTGCCAGGTGCGCACCAGCGCGTAGGGGAACCACTGCGACACGTCGATGCCATAGAACTTCTGCCCCTCCACCGTGTAGTGCGCAGTGAAGCCCCCCAGCATGACCTGGAACGAGAACAGCGCCACGATGAGGAACAGGTATTTGCCCAGCGCGCGCTGCGAGGGCGTGAGCGCCACGCGCGAGAGCGGGTCGTGCTGCGGCGGCACGGGGTCTTGCCCGTCGTGCTTGCTCAGAAAGGCCCAGGCCCACACCAGAAAACCCACGCCCGCAATCAACAGCACCACACTGACGACGGACCAGATCATGTTTTCTGCCGTGGGCTGGTTGCCGATCAGCGGCTCGTGAGGCCAGTTGTTGGTGTAGGTGGCACCGGTGCCGCCGCCCACGTTGGCGGGGCGCTCGGTGGCGGCGGCCCAGGCGGTCCAGAAGAAGAAGCCCGCCATCTGCGCGCGCCGCTCGGCGCTGGGCAGTGTGTTCTCCTTCATGGCGTAGTGCTCGCGCGTTTTCTGGAATTCCGGCGCGTCGCTGAACAGCTGGCTGTAGTACGCGGCATTGCGCGCAATGGCCTGCTCGCGCAGCTTCGACACTGTCATGGTGCCGGTGGCGGCATCGAAGGTGTTGGTGCGGTATTCCTTCTTCAGGCGCGCACGCAGCACGGCCTGGGCGTCGGCGTCCAGCTGATCGAACGGCTTGGCATACCCCTCCTGCGCGGCCAGGTCCAGCCAGGCGAGCAGTTCGCGGTGCAGCCAGTCGGCCGTCCAGTCGGGCGCCTGGTAGGCGCCGTGGCCCCAGATGGAGCCCAGTTGCATGCCACCCACCGACTGCCAGGCGGTCTGGCCGTCCAGAATGCTTTCCTCGGTGTAGAGCACGCGGCCGTCCTCGGTCTGCACGGTCTGCGGAATGGGCGGCGCGGTGCGGTACACCTCGACGCCGTAGTAGCCCAGCAGGCTGAAGCAGACGATCATCACGCCGATCAGCGCGAACCAGAGCTTGCGGTAGTTACCCATGGCACACCTCCTGGCCGTGGGCGCGGCGCGCTCGGATCTGGGGGATGGGGGCGAACCAGCCTCTGTGGGGCCGGTGGGAAATCGCGGGGACGGTGTGCATGGAGCTCCTCTCGTAAAGATGAATTACATATGAACCTTTGCACAGTCCGGGCCAGCTTTGCGCTCCAAGCAAATCAAGGGCTTACACCAATCAGGGTTCATTTCACCGTCTTCTTTCAGGGTTTAAAGTACCATTGAAGGGTCATGAATACCCTGATCGAAGCCCCCTGGCTGGCCGACCTGGCCACCGAACTGCCCGCCAACGTGCGCCTGCAGCGCCTCATTGGCGGCCTGCGCGCGCATTTCTGCTGCGGCGCGGTGGCGCTGTTGCGGCTGGAAGAAGACCACCTGTGCCCCGTGGTGGTGGACGGCCTGGTGAGCGAGGCCCTGGGCCGGCGCTTCGCCGTGCGTCAGCACCCGCGCCTGGCGGCCATCCTGGCGCGCGGCGAGGTCACCTGCTTCGACCGCGACAGCCAGTTGCCCGACCCCTATGACGGCCTGCTCGACACCCTGGTGGGCGAGCCGCTGCCGGTGCACGACTGCATGGGCGTGGCGCTGCGCATCGACGGCCGACCCTGGGGCGTGCTCACGCTCGACGCATTGCAGACCGGCACCTTCGACGAGCGCGCGCGTGCCGACCTGGCCGACTGCGCCGTGCATGTGGAGGCCGCCGTGCGCATCACCCGGCTGGAGCAGCAGGTGCAGGTGCTGGGCCGCGCCTCCAGCGCACACGCGGGCGAACCGCACGACGACCCGGCCTTGCGCAACGCACTGGACGACAGCGAGATCGTCGGCCAGAGCGAAGCCCTGCTGCGGCTGCAGCACGAGGTGAAGGTGGTGGCCGGCTCCGACCTGCCGGTGCTGCTGCTGGGCGAGACCGGCGTAGGCAAGGAACTGTTCGCGCGCCTGCTGCACCGCCACTCGCCACGCAGCCACAAGCCGCTGGTGCACGTGAACTGCGCGGCGCTGCCCGAATCCTTGGCCGAGAGCGAGCTGTTTGGCCACCGCCGGGGCGCCTTCTCGGGTGCGGTGACCGACCGGCCCGGGCGCTTCGAGGCGGCCGAGGGCGGCACGCTGTTCCTCGACGAGGTGGGCGAACTGCCCCTGCCCGTGCAGGCCAAGCTGCTGCGCACGCTGCAGAACGGCGAAATCCAGCGTCTGGGCGCCGACGAGCCCCGGCGCGTGAACGTTCGCGTGGTGGCCGCCACCAACCGGAGCCTGCGCGACCACGTGCGCGACGGGAGCTTTCGCGCCGACCTGTACCACCGCCTCTCGGTCTACCCCGTGCCCATCCCGCCGCTGCGCGAGCGCGGCAACGACGTGCTGCTGCTCGCCGGGCGCTTTCTGGAGCAGAACCGCGCCCGCCTGGGCCTGCGCAGCCTGCGCCTCTCGGGCGCGGCCCAGGCGGCGCTGCGCCACTACCACTGGCCCGGCAACATCCGCGAGCTGGAGCACGTCATCAGCCGCGCCGCCCTCAAGGCCCTGAGCCGGGGCGCCAGCCGCAACGACATCGTGACGCTGGAGCCCGCACTGCTCGATCTGGACGAACTGCAAGCCTCCGCCCCGCCCGCACCGCTGACCAGCCTGGCGCCCGAGGCCCCGCCCGCACCTGCCGCCCTGGCGCCCACCGCCCTGCGCGACGCCCTCGACACCTGCCAGCGCCAGAGCATTGAGGCCGCTCTGGCGCAGCACGAAGGCAACTGGGCGCGCGCGGCGCGCCAGCTCGACATTGATGCGAGCAACCTGCACAAGCTGGCGCGGCGGCTGGGTCTCAAAAGCTAGCTATTGTTTTAATAGCTTCTCGCGCTTGACTGTATTGCCCTGAAGGCCTATTTTCCTCCAAACACCGGATAAGATGCCCTTGCGATGATCGACCAACTCCACCTGCAAAACCTCAAGGCTTGGCGCGACAGCGGCCCGGTGCAACTGGCGCCCGTGACCATGCTGCTGGGCACCAACTCGTCGGGCAAGTCCACGCTGCTGCAAAGCCTGCTACTGCTCAAGCAGACCGTGGCATCGCCCGACCGCACCATCCACCTGAACCTGGGCGGTGACGAGGCCAACGACTACTTTCACTTTGGCGGCTTTGACGCGGTGCTGTCGCGCGGCGTGGCCGCGCCGCGCCAGTTCTCGATTGCGCTGGCCTTCCAGCGGCCCGAGGGCGAGCGCGTGCGCGATGGGCGCTTTGCCTGCAGCTACGGGCAGACGGCCAGCGGGGCCGTGGCAGTGCAGGCGCTGGAGCTGTCCACCGTGGCACGGCGCTTTCGGGCCGTGCGGCGCGAGCGCGGCGCCTATGCGGTGTATGTGGACGACGAAGCCCGCCCGCGCGGCAAGGGCCCGCACCTGGCGCCCGAGCGCTCCATCGCCTTGAGCGCCGAGGCCCTGGCCCTGCTGGGCGGCGACGGCGCCCACCTGCAAGACCTGAGCCTGGCCCTGCGTCGCGAGCTGGAGGGCATCGTTTACCTTGGCCCGCTGCGCCGCCGCCTCGAGCGCGACTATGTGTGGAACAAGACGGCGCCCGGCGAGGTGGGCAGCGACGGCCACAAGGCCATCGACGCGCTGCTGGCCAACACCCTGCTGTCGTCCGAACACCAGGGCAGCGTGCTGCGCAGCGTGTCGCACTGGCTGCAGCGCATGGGCATGGCCGAGCAGCTCAGCGTGCGCGCCGTGGGCCGCTCGGGCCGCTACGAGGTGCTGGTGCAGCACGACGGCGTGGTGGCCAACCTGCGCGACGTGGGCGTGGGTGTATCGCAGGTGCTGCCGGTGCTGGCCGTGGCCTACTGCGCGCCGCCGGGCAGCACCGTGCTGCTGGAGGAGCCCGAAATCCACCTGCACCCGCTGGCCCAGGCCGTGCTGGCTGAAATGTTTGCCGAGGTGAGCCAACAGCGCCAGGTGCAGTTTCTCGTCGAAACCCATTCCGAGCACCTGTTCCGCCGCATGCAGACCCTGATTGCCCGGCGCCAGGCCAGCACCGCGCAGTGCCGCATGCTGTTCGTCGAGCGGCAGGGGGCGGATGCCGTGCTGGTGCCGCTGGACGTGGACGAATTCGGCGCCGTGCGCAACTGGCCGCCGCGCTTTTTTGGCGACGCGATGGGCGAGGCTCGCGAACAGGCCCGCGCCCGCGCACTGCGTTTAAGGGAAGCCGCCGGTGGCTGAGGCAGGCGCCATGCAGGCGCGCCTGGTGGACACCAATGTGCTCATCGTCGCCAGCGCGGTCGACGAAGGCTCACCCTTTCGTGCCGACGCCACCCCCGTGGAAGAAGCCGCGCTGCGCCAGCAGGTGTTTGACTGGCTCGAAGCCTTCGAGGCCGACCCCACGCGCCACGCGGTGCTTGACGTGGACTGGCATGTCTGCGGTGAATACCGCCACAAGCTCACCGAGCAGGACTACGGCTGGCTGGCCATGATGCACAAGATGGATCGCGGCGAGGTGGTGTGGGTCGATGTGCTGCTCGACAAGAATGGCAACGCCGTGCTGCCGCCCGAACTGGCCGAGGCCGTCACCGACCTGGCCGACCGCAAGATGGTGGCCGCCGCCCTCGCCGCGCTCGATGCAGGCCACCCCACCCGGATCACCAACGCCGCCGACACCGACTGGATCGACTGCCGCCAGGCCCTGCGCGCCGTGGGGCTGGAGGTGGAAAACCTGCTGCCCGACTGGCTGCAAGCCCGCTGGCGCCAGAAACACCCACCCGCGCGGCGCGCAAAATAGATCACCTATGTCCGAAGATTTCTTCCGCTTCCCCCACACCCCCCACATTGCCTGGCTGGCCACGGGCGAGCCGCGCGACGACAAAGTGCTCTCGCCCGCCGAGGCCGAGGACATCCTCAGCGGCCCCGTGGTGCTGGAGGAAAAGCTCGACGGCGCCAACCTGGGTTTCTCGGTCTCGCCCGACGGCGTGCTGCGCGCCCAGAACCGGGGCCAGTACCTGCCCCAGCCCTTCCACGGCCAGTTCGCCCGCCTGGGTCCCTGGCTGGCC
>DMZZ01000257.1:0-3744 GCA_003484805.1 Comamonadaceae bacterium
TGGCACAGCGCGCGCCCCGGCAAGCGCGAATGTCTGTGGCAAGAGCAGCTCGATCTGGCTGGCGTGGGCAGCGCGGCCAACCCGGCGCGGCGCATCTTTCGACTGAGAAGGTGTGAACGAACCCACCATACCCGCTCATTCCGCCAAAACACACCCGCTCGTCGTTGCAAATGCTCGCCATAGCACGGGCTATGGCTGTGCTTTGCGCCTCGATCGGCCGCGTTTTCGCGGCCTGCTCGGGCACGCCGGATTCATTCACACCTTCTGAGTCTTCAAAAAACGCAGCGGCGTCCTTGCCTACAGCCAAAGCACTTTCATTTTGATAGCTGCTGACGCTTGCTACGTGGGCGTAAAAGCCCATTTCTTATAAAAACTGCGCATCAGAAATCCATCACCAGAGACACATGGGCGCTGCGCCCGGGCTGGGTGTAGGCGTCGTTGGTGGTCGATGCGGCTGCCAGGCCATAGACGTCGGGCCACATCCAGTATTTGCGGTTGGTGAGGTTGTGCACCGCGAAGTTCAGGCGCAAGTCCTTGCGCAGGCGCCACTGGGCCGAGATATCGAGCGTGGTGGCCGAGGGGATGGTGAACTGCGTGTTGGGCAGCTTGACCGAGGATGCGCTGTCGATGTCCTTGGCGGTCTTGGCGGCATGGTGGCGCATGTCCAGGCGCAGGCCCCAGGCGGCGGTGTCGTACTTCAGGCCCAGTGCGAGCTGGGCCGGATCGACCGAGTTGATGGGCATGCCGGTGGCGCGGTTCACGCCACGGGCCTTGCCGTACGAGAACGGGGTGGCCAGGCGCCCGCCCGCCACGCGGCCCCAGTCGTACTGGCCCTTGACCTCAAAGCCGTGGATGCGCGCACGCTCGGTGTTGATGGTCTGGAAGATGCGCGGGTCGGCTGCCGTGCCCGTGCCCCGGATCAGCACGGTGTCCATGATGAGGTTGGAGTAGTTGCTGGTGAAGGCCGCCACGTCCAGGCTCAGGCGGTCCAGCCGGCCGCGCACGCCCACTTCATAGCCGCGGCTTTTCTCGGGCTTCAGGGCGGGGTTGGGGATGATGATGACTTGCTCGGCCATGTTCTCGTAGTAGCCGTTGACCTGGCCGGCGTCGGGTGCACGAAAACCGGCCGAATACTGGCCGAACACGCTCCACTGCGGCGTGGCCCGGTACAGCACACCGATCTTGGGCGAGAGTGCAGAGCCCGAGAGCGACTGCCCCGGCTGTTTGGCGGGCGGGTAGAAGCCCGCCTGGCTGGTGACGTCAAGCGCGAAGTGGTCATAGCGCAGGCCCGGCGTCAGGCTCCAGTCGCCATGCACCGATTCGTCCTGCACGTAGAGCGCGCTGGTGGTCTCGCGCGTGTCGGGAAAACGCTTGAGCGGAAACACTTCGGGCGGCAGCGGGGCCAGGCCGGTGTAGAGGTTGGTGATGTCGCTGCGCACATGGTCCAGCCCGTAGGTGATCTTGTGCGCCCAGCCGCCGCTGCGCAGAATCTTGTCGGCCTGCAGACCGGCCTGCCAGGTGCGCTCGGCGTAGGAGTTGTCGCGCACCCGCAGGGGCAGGGTGTTGCGCACGCTGGTGCCTACCTGGCGCGACTGCGCTTGCTGCACGGCAATCACCGTGCGCACATGGTCTGCCCAGTCCACACCCAGGCCGAAACGGGCATCCCAGGTGAGGCGGTTGCGCTCCATCGAGCGCGAGGAATACTCATCGACGATGGCGCCCGCAATCTGTGCCGGCGTGCCGCGCAGGGGCAGGGGGTTGCGACTCGACAGCAGGTCCACGTCAGACTTTTTCTCTACATGCTCCAGCGTGAACACATGGCGCTGCGCGGCGTGGGGGCGCAGCACGATCTTGCCGAGCACGGCGTTGTCGCGGTCGTCCTGGGGGTTGGGGCGGGTGCGGTTGAGGTTGGGCTCGTCGTTGGTGCCCATGCTGTCCACCGCATGGGCGCCGCGCGTGGTGGCGGTCAGCATCCACTGCAGGCTGTCGCTGGCTTTGCCCGCCACGGTGCCCGCCAGCGTGTGGCCGTTGTCGTCGCCGCTCCATCCCGCAGCAATGCGCCCGCCCAGGGTTTTGGGCGCGTCACCCTCTTTGCTGACCAGGAAGTCGGTCGGCTCGTGCGTGATGAAGTTGACCAGCCCTGCCATGCCGTCGGAGCCGTACAGGGCCGACGCCGGGCCGCGCACGACTTCGATGCGCTTGAGCAGTTCGAGGGAGAGGTATTCGCGGTCAAAGGTGGTGGTGCGGAAGGCGTAGCTGCGCGGCATGCGCACGCCATCGGTCATCAGCAGCACCCGGTTGCCGCCCAGGCCCCGGATGTTGATGCCCACGTTGCCATCGCGCCCGGCGCTGGCCGTGGTGCCACCCACAGCGAAGCGGACGGGCGAGCGTTTGACCGAGGCGTTGGGCAGATCCTGCAGGGCCTCGCGCAGGGTGCGGCTTTGCTGGTTGCTCAGGGTGGTCGCGTTGATCACGTCATACGACAGCGGCAAATCGTCGGCGGCCTGTTCCTGGCGTGAGCCGCTGACCACCACTTCGGGCAGTGCAGCATGGGCGCCCTGGGGTGCCGAGCTCTGGGCATGTGCCGATGCCATGTGCAGGCAGGCCAGCGAGACCAGGGCGGTCAGGGTGCGCAGCGCCGGGCGTTGGCAGGCCGAGGCAAGGGTCGGGAAGGTAGGCATGAAAGTTATTCGGTCAAGGGGGCAGTCATGCCGTGCTAGTGTCCTGAGTTGAAAATTCGATGAACAAATCACCCGAATATCGGCGCCATGCCGCGTTGCAAATCCTCGCCATAGTTGTCGGCTATGGCTGCGGTTTGCGCCTTGCCTGACACCGATCTCGGGCGATTGGTTATTCAACGAACATCCAACTCAAAACACTAGGCCGTTGCAGCCGATGCCGGGCGCCTCCGCCCAGGCATCCGGGGTCAGGGACGGGCTTTCTGTTTTTTGGCTAGCGAGCTTTGCAGGCGCGCATCGTCCAGGTTTTCCTGGGTCATCTTGGCGTCTTCGGAGCCGGGCTCCAGTAGGGCCAGAAGTTTTTCCCATTCACGTGCCGCACCGTCAAAGTCGGCCAGCTGGTAGGCCGCCACGCCGGACATCATGAGCGCGCTGGGGTGCTCCGGATCAACCTTCAGGGCCTGCCGGATCAGCTCCACGGGGCGGCCTTCCATGCGGTTGCCGGCCCGCAGGGCGAGCAGTTCGGCGTAGTCCACCAGCAGATCGGGGTGGTTGCTGATCGCGGCGCTGGCCTTGCCGTAAGCCTGTTCGGCTTCGTCCAGACGGCCCATCACTTTGTAGGAGCGCGCCAGCATGGCCCAGCCTTGGGGGTTGTCCGGGTTGTCCTTCAGCTTGGCGGCGAGGGACTCCACCATTTGAATGACCTGCTCGTTGGCGGCGGCCTGGGCGGCTGCGGGGTTCAGGGCTGCGGGGTTGCCCAGCCAGTAATACATGCCGGCGGCGCCCAGGGGCAGCACCAGGGCCAACACGGCCGAGGTGCGCCGTGCACCCCAGAAGGTGGTGGCAGGGGCCGCTGCGGGGGCAGCGGGTTCGGCGGTGTCGTCGAGCAGGCGTAGCTGCAGCTCGTCACGGGTGGTTTCGTGGTCGGCCGGGCTGATGGCGCCGCTGGCCAGGTCGCGTTCAAGGGCTTCGAGCTGGTCGCGGTAGATGTCGGCGTTCAGGCGCTGGCTGGAGACCCCGTCCTGGGGCGCGGGGCGCAGCAGGGGCCACACGACCCAGACCACGA
>DMZZ01000317.1:0-6020 GCA_003484805.1 Comamonadaceae bacterium
GCATCCAGGCGCGCCATTTCGCCGCATCCGATGTGGCCTGCAGCGACATGGCCCTGGACGCTTCGCGCCATGCCTTGCAGGCGGCCGGTCTGGATGCGCAGGACATTGATCTGATCATCGTTGCCACGTCCACGCCGGACATGGTGTTCCCGTCCACGGCCTGCATCCTGCAGAACAAGCTGGGCGCCATCGGTTGCCCGGCGTTTGATGTGCAGGCGGTGTGCAGCGGCTTTGTGTATGCGCTCACGGTGGCCGACGCGATGATCCGCGTCGGCACCGCCAGGCGCGCCCTGGTGGTGGGCTCCGAAATTTTCAGCCGCCTGCTCGACTTCAACGACCGCACCACCTGCGTGCTGTTCGGCGACGGCGCGGGTGCCGTGGTGCTCGAAGCCTCGGACGAGCCGGGCATCCTGTCCACCGATCTGCACGCCGATGGCCGCCATGTGGGCATCCTGTGCGTGCCGGGCCATGTCTCGGGCGGGCAGGTCAGCGGCTTGCCGTTGCTCACCATGGACGGCCCGGCCGTCTTCAAGCTGGCCGTGGGGGTGCTGGAGAGCGCCGCGCGCGCCACGCTCGAGAAGGCGGGGCTCACCGAAGCCGACATCGACTGGCTGGTGCCGCACCAGGCCAATATCCGCATCATGCAGGGCACGGCGCGCAAGCTCAAATTGCCGGTGGACAAGATGGTCGTCACCGTCGATCAGCATGGCAACACCTCGGCGGCATCGATCCCGCTGGCGCTGGACCATGCGGTGCGCGCAGGCCAGATCACACCGGGCCAGACCGTGTTGCTCGAAGGCGTGGGTGGTGGCTTCACCTGGGGTGCGGTACTCCTGAAAATGTAGCTGCTTGCGCTTGATGTATAAGCGTTAAAGCCTGATTTCATTCATATTTTTAATAAGTGCAATGAAGAACTTCGCATTTGTCTTTCCGGGCCAGGGCTCGCAGTCCGTGGGCATGCTCGATGGCTGGGGCGGCCACCCTGCCGTGGTGCAGACGCTGCAGGAGGCGTCGGACGCCCTGGGCGAAGACATGGGTCTTCTGATCCAGCAAGGCCCCAAGGAGGCGCTGGCCCTGACCACGAACACCCAGCCGGTGATGCTGGTCGCGGGCGTGGCTGCCTGGCGCGTGTGGTGTGCCGAGGGCGGCGCGCTGCCGTCCGCCGTGGCGGGGCACTCGCTCGGTGAATACTCGGCGCTGGTGGCGTCTGGCGTGCTCACGCTGGCCCAGGCGGCGCCGCTGGTGCGCCTGCGCGCCGCTGCCATGCAGGAAGCCGTTCCCGTGGGCACCGGCGCCATGGCAGCCATTCTGGGGCTGGATGCTGCAAAAGTGATAGCTGGTTGCGCAGAAATGACGGCCGCCATGGGCCAAAATGGCACCGAAGTGGTCGAGGCCGTGAATTTCAACGATCCGGCGCAGACCGTGATCGCCGGCAGCAAGGCCGCCGTCGAGAAGGCCTGCGAAGCCCTCAAGGCCGTAGGCGCCAAGCGCGCGCTGCCCCTGCCGGTGTCGGCACCGTTCCATTCCAGCCTGATGAAGCCCGCCGCCGAGAAGCTGCGCGCGGCCCTGGCCGCCACGGCGCTGGCGGCGCCGCAGATTTCGGTGCTCAACAATATTGATGTGGCCGTGCAGCAGGACGCCGACGCCATCCGCGACGCGCTTTACCGCCAGGCCTTCGGACCCGTGCGCTGGGTGGAGTGCGTGCAGGCCCTCAAGGGCCGAGGCATCACCCACCTTGTCGAGTGCGGCCCGGGCAAGGTGCTCATGGGCCTGACCAAGCGCATCGACGCCGAACTGACCGGCGCGGCCCTGTACGACCCCGCCACCTTGAATGAAGTGAAGGAACTGCTGGCATGAGCGAAACCACTGCAACCCCCACTGTCGCGCTGGTCACCGGCGCCTCGCGCGGCATTGGCGCCGCCATCGCGCTGGAGCTGGCCGCACGCGGCCACCAGGTCATCGGCACCGCCACCACCGACGAAGGCGCGGCGCGCATCAGCCAGGCGCTGTCGGCGTATCCGGGCTGCCGGGGTGCCAACCTCAACGTGACCGACGCCGCAGCGGTCGAGGCGCTGATCGACAGCATCGTCAAGGGCCAGGGCGGCCTGCATGTGCTGGTGAACAACGCCGGCATCACGCGCGACCAGCTGGCCATGCGCATGAAGGACGACGACTGGGATGCCGTGCTCGACACCAATCTCAAGGCGGTGTTTCGTGTCAGCCGCGCCGCCATCAAGCCCATGATGAAGCAGCGCTATGGTCGCATCATCAGCATCACCAGCGTGGTGGGCGCTTCGGGCAACCCGGGCCAGGCCAACTACGCTGCCGCCAAGGCCGGCGTGGCCGGCATGACCCGTGCGCTGGCGCGCGAACTGGGCAGCCGCAATGTCACCGTGAACTGCGTGGCACCCGGTTTCATCCAGACCGACATGACGGCCGAGCTGTCCGAAGAACAGCACAAGGCCCTGCAATCGCAGATCCCGCTGGGCCACATGGGGCAGCCCTCGGACATCGCCCATGCGGTGGCCTACCTGGCTTCGCGCGAGGCCGGTTACGTGACGGGTCAGGAATTGCACGTCAATGGCGGCATGTACATGTAGTTGACGAAAAATCACGCCGATTCATCCGTGCGGCGGGCGGTTTAGGGGTGCTCTCTTAAACGGCTAGAATCGCGGATCCATTCACAACCCCCAGAGGGAAACCATGAGCGATATCGAAGCACGTGTCAAAAAAATCATTGCCGAACAACTCGGCGTTGAAGAGTCTCAAGTCACCAACGAAAAGGCCTTCGTGGCCGACCTGGGTGCCGACTCGCTCGACACGGTGGAACTGGTGATGGCGCTGGAAGACGAATTCGGCATCGAGATTCCCGACGAAGACGCCGAGAAAATCACGACGGTGCAAAACGCCATCGATTACGCCACCTCCCACCCGAAGGCCTAATACGGATTTACCTTCAAGCGTGTAACGTTGTTGGGTCGCCTTGCCGTGCTACAGCACTGTCTTCGGCTCCCCGTCTAGTTATCCGATTGAATACAAAACCGTATGAGCGGAGCTTCTGGCGCCGCCCCTTCAGCGATCAGCACAAGGTTTTAACGCATGAGCCGTCGTCGCGTTGTCGTGACCGGCCTGGGTTGCATCAGCCCCGTGGGAAACACGGTGCAGGACGCCTGGGCCAATATCCTTGCCGGTCAGTCCGGCATTGACCTCATCACCAAGTTCGATACGTCGAACTTTTCCTGCAAGATTGCAGGGGAGGTCAAGGGGTTTGATCTGGAGTCGTACATCAGCGCCAAGGATGCGCGCGCGATGGACTCCTTCATTCATTTCGGCATCGCGGCGGCCGCACAGGCCGTGCACGATGCCGGCCTGCCCACGGGCGATGCGCTGACCGACGAGCTGGCCACCCGCATTGGCTGCGTGATCGGCTCGGGGATCGGTGGCTTGCCACTGATCGAAAACACCCACGCCGAATTCGTCAGCCGCGGGGCCCGGCGGATCACCCCATTTTTCGTGCCGGCGTCCATCATCAATATGGTCGCCGGGCATGTGTCCATGCGTTTCGGCTTCAAGGGGCCGAATCTGGCCGTTGTCACGGCCTGCACCACGGGCCTGCACTGCATCGGTGAGGCCGGGCGCATGATCGAATACGGCGATGCCGATGTGGTCATCGCCGGGGGCGCCGAAGCCACGGTGTCGCCGCTGGGCATTGGCGGCTTTGCCGCGATGCGCGCGCTCTCCACCCGCAACGACGACCCCAAGGCCGCCTCGCGCCCCTGGGACAAGGACCGCGACGGCTTCGTGCTGGGCGAGGGTGCCGGTGTCGTGGTGGTCGAGGAATACGAACACGCCAAGGCGCGTGGCGCCAAAATTTATGCGGAACTGAGCGGCTACGGCATGAGCGCCGACGCCGGCCACATGACCGCGCCCAACATGGACGGCCCGCGCCGCGCCATGCTGGCTGCCTTGCGCAACGCCGGCATCAATGCCGATGAGGTGGCCTACCTCAATGCACACGGCACGTCCACGCCGCTGGGCGATGTCAACGAGACCAATGCCATCAAGGCGGCCTTCGGCGACCACGCGCACAAGATGGTGGTGAGTTCGACCAAGTCCATGACAGGCCACCTGCTGGGCGGGGCGGGCGGCATCGAGAGCATCTTCACGATCCTCGCGCTCTACCACCAGAAGGTTCCGCCGACCATCAACCTGGACAACCAGGACCCCGAGTGCGACCTCGACTACTGCGCCAACACGGCGCGGGACATGAAGATGGATGTCGCGATCAAGAACAACTTCGGCTTTGGTGGCACCAACGGCACGCTGGTGTTCCGGCGCGTCTGAGTTGCCTCGGCGTGCGTTGCGGTCGTTGACCGCCTGCGCCCGCCGCGTGTCGCGGGTTCTGCGTGGCGGTTTGCCGTGACCGCTCTTCCTTCGCGTTACCGCGCTCCGTCGGTCCAGTACCCGACGTCAGGGCGTTCGGTCTGGCTCGGCGCAGCGCTGGCGCTGGGGTCGACGGCAGGATTTGCGGTATTGCTTGCCTGGTGCCGGTTGGGCGCATCGGCGCAGCCCGTCTGGATGGTGGGGGCCGCCTTTGTGCTGTGGCTGGTGGCGTCGGGCGTGGCCTGGCGCTTCTGGTCGGGCCTTCCTGCAGGAACCCTGGCCTGGGATGGCCAGGTCTGGACCTTGCAGTGCGCGCCGCAGACCATGCTGCGGGGCGCCCTGACCGTTGATCTGGATCTGCAGCGCCGCATGGCGGTGCGCCTGGCTGCCACTGATGGATCGACCCATTGGCTCTGGCTGGAGCAGAACCTTGAGCCCTTGCGCTGGGGAGATCTGCGCCGTGCGGTATATTCGCGCCCCGGGCAGAGCGTTGCAGGCGCCCCCGAACAGGCTTCAGAGGGCTCTGGCCCGGTGTGACCCCATTTTTCATGACCGCAATTCCACCCGCCACACCCCTTGACGAATCACCGGCCCAGCAGACTGACCTCCAGCTTGTGGAGCGGACGGTGGCGGGCGACTTGCGCGCCTACGATCTGCTCGTCATCAAATACCAGCGCCGCATTGAACGGCTGATTGGGCGCATGGTGCGCGATACGGATCTGGTCCAGGATATTGCCCAGGAAACGTTCTTGCGGGCCTTTCGGGCGTTGCACCAGTTTCGCGGAGATGCCCAGTTCTATACATGGCTCTACCGCATTGCGGTAAACACGGCCAAGAAATTCTTGATGGACCTCAAGCGTGATCCGCTGATCTATGAGGGGGCCATGCGCAGCGACGATGACGAGAATGAAACTTCCCGCATCGGGCAAGAACTAACCAACGACGAAACACCTGAAACAGTGCTGGCGGCCCGGGAAATAGCGACGGCAGTCAACGCGGCCATGGAGGCGCTGCCCGACGATTTGCGGCAGGCCGTCACGCTGCGGGAAATTGAAGGCTTGAGCTATGAGGAAATCGCCACGGTCATGGCATGCCCGATCGGGACGGTGCGTTCGCGCATCTTTCGGGCCCGGGAAGCCATTTCGGCCCGGGTGCGTCCGCTGCTGGAAAACCGCACGGGCAAGCGCTGGTAGCAAGTCAGGTAGGCGAAACGTCGGGTTTGGAATTGGCAGGTGACACCATGAATGATGATCTGAAAAAACGCGAACTGCTCTCGGCTCTGGCGGACGGCCCGTTGGAGGGCGACGAACTGGCGCAGGCCCTGCAATTTGCCGCACAGGATGAGGGGCGCGAGACATGGCAGATGTACCACCTGGTGGGTGATGTCATGCGTTCTGCCGAGCTGGCACGCCCGGACCACGGGGGCGCCTTCCTGGCGAGTTTGCATCAGAAGATAGCCCAGGAGCCTGTGCGTTCGCTGGCGCCAGCGCAGTTGTCCGATGCATCGCGGCAAGCTCTGCCGGGCCAGGCGGCCAACGATTCGCTGTTCCGCTGGAAGATGGTGGCGGGTTTTGCATCGCTGGCGGCGGTGGCCGCCATGGGCTGGAATGCTTTGGGGCATCTGCAAGGGGAATCCG
>DMZZ01000288.1:0-10972 GCA_003484805.1 Comamonadaceae bacterium
CGATGGTCGGATGGAAGATACAAGCTGCCAGGCACCCCAAATTTCAGGGACCTATTTCGCCTTGTCTTAAGCCAAGGTGTAAGCCGTCTTCACCGTAGTGAAAAACTCCTGCGCATAGCGCCCCTGCTCGCGTGGCCCATAGCTGCTGCCTTTGCGCCCCCCGAACGGGACGTGGTAGTCCACCCCCGCCGTGGGCAGGTTCACCATCACCATGCCCGCCTGGCTGTGACGCTTGAAATGCGTGGCGTATTTCAGGCTGCTGGTGGCAATGCCGGCCGACAGGCCAAACTCGGTATCGTTGGCCACGGCCAGGGCCTCCTCGTAGTCCTTCACGCGGATCACGCTGGCAACGGGGCCGAAAATTTCCTCGCGGTTGATGCGCATGGCGGGCGTGGTGTCGGCAAACAGCGCAGGTGCCATGTAGTAGCCCTGGTTGCCGCTGCCTGTGTGGCAGGCCACGCGGGTGCCGCCGCTGACCAGCCGTGCACCTTCGGCCTGGCCAATTTCCACGTAGGACAGGTTTTGTTCCAGCTGGGCCTGGCTGACCACGGGGCCCATGTCGGTGCCGGCGGCGCGGGCGTCACCGACCTTGATCTTTGCCATGCGTGCCTGCAGGGCCTCGATGAAGGCGGGGTAGATCTGGTCGGTGACGATGAGGCGGCTGGATGCCGTGCAGCGCTGGCCGGTGGAATAAAAGCAGCTTTGCGCGCTCAATTCCACGGTCTGGTCCAGATTTGCATCGTCGAGCACCACCTGCGGATTCTTGCCGCCCATCTCGAGCTGAACCTTTTTTCCGTTTGCCACGCAGGCTGCGGCAATGCCCCGGCCCACGCCGGCCGAGCCTGTGAAGCTGATGGCCGCCACGCCGGGGTGGCGCACCAGCGCATCGCCGATCACCCGGCCGCTGCCCATGACGAGGTTGAACACGCCGGCGGGAATGCCCGAGCGGTGAATGATGTCGGCCAGCGCCCAGGCGCTGGCCGGCACGAGTTCGGCGGGTTTCAAGACCACGCAATTGCCGAAGGCCAGCGCGGGCGCAATTTTCCAGGCCGGAATGGCGATGGGAAAGTTCCACGGTGTGATCAGCCCGACAACGCCGATGGGTTCGCGCGTGATCTCCACACCAATGCCCGGACGCACCGACGGCAGCACTTCCCCCGACAGGCGCAGGCATTCGCCGGCAAAGAACTTGAAAATCTGGCCGGCACGCATGACTTCGCCGATGGCTTCGGGGCGGGTCTTGCCTTCCTCGCGGGCGAGCAACTCGCCCAGTTCGTCCTTGCGCGCCACGATTTCGGAGCCGATCTTGTCCAGGGCATCGGAGCGGGCCTGGATGCCCGATGTACTCCAGGTCGGAAACGCGGCTGCGGCTGCGGCCACGGCGGCATCCACATTGGTGGCATCGCCCTGGGCGTAGTCGCCGATCACGTCAGCGAGATTGCTGGGGTTGGTGTTGGCGGCGTAGGACTTGCCTTGCGTCCAGTGGCCGTTGATGAGGTTGTCGCGGGTGCTCATGGGTTCCAGTCAGGAAGTTGAACGAGGAGTGGGACGGGCCAGACTGCGGCCGATTTCGTCCAAACGATTGATGCCTGGAAGTGCCATGCCCCGATCGACTTCGGTTCTCAGTATGTCAATCGAATGCTCGTCATCCGCACCGTTGGCGATGTAGCTGTAAAGCTGGTGGGGCAGGCGGGCGCGGGCGATGGACTGAAAGTCATCCAGGCAGTGGATGTGGTGGAGGTTTTCCATTTCGAAGCGGACTGCTATTGCTTGCGAGATCGTCGGGCAAATATTCCTCACACCAGTGACGTCGGGTGGACGGGGCCATTGCCAGCCTGCTCGTACTGCGCAGCTTCTGCGACCAGCCAGCTTCGAAACGCCTGTACGAGCTTGTTGTCAGAGCGCGTTTCCGGTGTGACGGCGTAGTAGGCGTTCTCGGTACGAAGGACATCGTTGAATAGAACAATGAGCCGCTCGGACGCCAATTCCTCTTCGACTAAAAAGCGAGGCACCAGGGCAACGCCAAGGCCGTTTGCTGCGGCTTGGGCCAGCATGGAGAACTGCTCGAAGCGCGGACCGCGCATCGCGTTGGGCGCGGTTACCTGGACATGCTCAAACCATTCCGTCCATTGCAAGGGACGCGTCGCCTGTTGAAGCAACGTGACTTGTGCCAAGTCACTGCGCCGCCTCAATCGGTGTTGCCGCCGAAACTCCGGACTACACACCGGTATGACGGTTTCGCTGAGAAGGTAGTGGCATGTAGCACCAGGCCAAAAGGCCTTGCCGAAATGGATGGCAGCATCAAAAGGCTCGCGCTCGAAATCAAACGGCTCGGTGCGTGACGCGAAATTCACGGTGATGCCGGGATGTCGTGCGGCGAAGTGCTTCATGCGCGGAATCAGCCAAAGCGTCCCAAACGTCGGAAGCACCGCCAGATTGAGCACTTCGCCCGTGCCGCCCAAGGTCATGACTCTTTGCGTTGCACTTGCAAGGGACTCCAGGCAAGCACGCAAGTCGGCTGCATAGACCCGCCCCGCATCGGTCAAGACGACCCGTTGCCGTACACGGTGAAAGAGTGCGGTGCCAACCTGCTCTTCCAGCTGTTTTATCAGCCTCGAAACGGCGCTCTGAGTCAAGCACAACTCCTGCGCGGCGCGGGACACGCTGGCATGCCGCGCCGCGCTTTCGAAGGCCATCAAGTGACCTATGTGAGGGAGGAATTCACGCCTGAACATCATGAGGTAAATGCATATTTAACCCTGCGAATCATATGAATAAACTAGGCATTGGAATGACCAACTTGATGTTTTTTCAGAATGAAGTTGTTCCAATAAATCGATATGCGCAAAGGGCGGATTGAGCGACAGTAGGGTTCCTGTGATCCTCGGACGATGTCCACGAATCCGCCATGAAGCCCAACCAACTCCTTCACCCCGACGAAGTCCGCGCGCTGTTCTCCGGTGCCCTCTCTGACATGTACAAGACGGAAGTGCCTTTGTACGGCACGCTGCTGGATTTTGTGGCGGATATCAATGCAAGCGTGCTGAGCGAGAACCAGACTCTGGCCCAGGAAATACGCACCACGGAGCAGCTCAAGCGCCTGGGCGTGGAGCGCCATGGCGCGATCCGGTTGGGCTCCGCACGGGAACTGGCGACCATTCGCCGCCTGTTCGCGGTCATGGGCATGCACCCGGTGAGCTACTACGACCTGTCGATTGCAGGGGTTCCGGTGCATGCGACCAGTTTTCGCCCTACGGACGCTGCATCCCTGGCGCACAACCCATTCCGCGTCTTCACCTCATTGCTGCGCCTTGAGCTGATTGCGGATGTGGGTCTGCGCGAGAGGGCCGCCAAGATTCTCGAAGCGAGAGACATCTTCACCGAACGCTGCCTGGACCTGGTTGCACTGTCCGAGCGCCAGGGAGGGTTGACAGCACAGGAAGCGACCGAATTTGTTGCCCAGGCGCTGGAGACGTTCCGCTGGCACAGCGAGGCGACGGTGGATATCGATACGTACCAACAACTGCGCAATGCCCATCCCTTGATTGCCGATGTCGTGTGTTTCAAGGGGCCGCACATCAATCACCTGACGCCCAGGGTGCTGGACATTGACGAGGCGCAGGCAGAGATGCTGCGGCGCGGCATTCGAGCCAAGGACACCATCGAGGGGCCGCCGCCGCGCCGCTGCCCCATTCTTCTGCGCCAAACCAGCTTTCTGGCCCTGGAAGAGCCGATCGGATTCATCGGCGAAACAACCGTTGCCGGCACGCATACGGCGCGCTTCGGAGAGATTGAACAGCGCGGACAGGCATTGACGCGCAAGGGGCGGGCCCTTTACGACCAGTTGCTCGCCGAGGCGCTTGAACATGAGAAAAACGGCATGCCGCGTGCCGCTGCGTTGCATGAAGCCTTTCGCCGCTTTCCGGACCAACCCGAGGAGCTGCGCAAGGAGGGGCTTGCCTACTTCCGCTACACGGTCAATCCTGCAAAAACCGGCTCGGCGATGCCCGACGCACGTGTCGATGATCTGGTTGCGAGTGGATGGCTTGTTGCCGAACCGCTGGTGTACGAAGATTTTCTGCCCGTGAGCGCGGCTGGGATTTTCCGCTCGAACCTGGGCCATGAGGCCAGGGACCGGTACGAACTCGGCGCCAACAAAGAGGTCTTCGAACAAGCGCTCGGTAGCGCTGTGGAGGATGAATTTGCGCTCTATGCCGCGTCCGAAGCGGCTTCCCTTGCCGATTGCCGAGAGCAAATGCGCAGGGCCATTGAAGCGCAAGGTTGACAGGCTTCGGTTTTCTGAACAACGAACTGCCAATCCATTCCCATGACCCATCCAATGAACTTTTCAAGTCGAACCGCAGGGCGTGCCTTGGTTTCCGCACTGAGGACGCATGGCGTCGAACGTGTCTTCTGCGTTCCTGGCGAGAGCTATCTGGAAGTCCTGGACGCCTTGTATGACGAGAAGGGCATCGAACTCATCGTTGCGAAGCATGAAGGCGCTGCGGCCAACATGGCCGAGGCCGATGGCAAGCTGACGGGGCGGCCTGGCATATGCATGGTCACGCGAGGCCCTGGTGCCACGCACGCCAGCATCGGGCTGCATATCGCCCAACAGGATTCCACGCCGATGATCCTGTTCATCGGCCAGATCGCGCGGGGGCACAGGGGCCGCGATGCGTTCCAGGAAGTGGACTATCAACAGCTGTTTGGCGGCATCGCCAAGCTGGTGGTCGAGATCGACGACCCGGACCGCGTGCCCGAACTGCTGGCCAAGGCGTTCAGCACCGCGATGGCCGGACGGCCGGGGCCCGTGGTGGTGTCGCTGCCGGAAGATATGTTGACGGAGCCGACCGTCGCACCGGACTGCCCTCCAATGGCCGTTCTACCGCCGGCGGTCAGCGACGCTGCGGCGGCGGAGATTGCCCAAGCCCTGCGTTCTGCGCAGCGCCCTCTGGTGATCGTCGGTGGCAGCAACTGGCCTGACGCCGCATGCCAACAGCTTCGCACATTCTCTGAAGCATGGAATCTGCCGGTGGCCTGTTCCTTCCGCAGGCAAGACGTGCTGGACAACACCTGCGACCAATACGTGGGCCACCTGAGCCTGGGAATGAACCCGGCGCTCCGGCAAGCAGTGGCCGAGGCCGATGTGATCCTGGCCATCGGAACGCGGCTCGGTGACATTGCCACCGACGGATACACGCTGCTGCGCATCCCACAACCGCAACAGCGGCTCATCCATTGCCACCGGGATGCGCACGAACTCGGTCGGATCTACCAGGCGGAGATCGCAGTCCAGGCCGAAGCGTCGGCTTTGCTGCAAGCGCTGAGCGGTGTCGAGGCGCCTGCAGCCCCGCCGTGGAGCGGTTGGACCGCACAGGCACGGGCCGCATTTGTCGCGTTCACGTCGGCACGGCCTATGAACCCGGAGATCAACGGTGTGGATCTCACCCAGGCCATGCTGCATCTGGCCGATGTGCTGCCGCGCAATGCCATCGTGACCAATGGCGCCGGCAACTACGCCGTCTGGCTGCACCGGTTCTACCAGTACCGCGCGCCGCGCACCGAGCTGGCGACGACCTGCGGCTCGATGGGCTATGGCCTGCCGGCGGCCATCGCCGCGGCGCTGCGGCACCCGGATCGCCCCGTGGTGTGCGTGGCGGGCGATGGCTGTTTCATGATGTACCCGCAGGAACTGGCCACCGCCGTGGAATACGGCGCATCGCTCATCGTGTTGATAGCCAACAACGGCATGTATGGAACCATCCGCATGCACCAGGAGCGGGACTATCCGGGCCGCGTGTCCGGCACCTCACTGAAAGGGCCGGACTACACCGCGCTGGCGCGCTCGTTCGGCGCACACGCCGAGCGTGTCACCTCTGCGCAAGACTTTCCCGCTGCGTTCGCCCGGGCGCAAGCCGCTCGGGGCGTTGCGCTCATCGAGCTGGTGACCGACCCGCTGCAAATCACCCCCGACAAACGAATCAACTAACCACAAACAAAGGAGACAACGATGAAGCAATTAATCCCAACCCGCACGCGCAGGAATGCCCTGGCCTGCCTGCTCGGCATGGTGGCAGGCACGGTCGCGCCCGGTGCCATGGCCCAAACCGCACCCTGGCCCGAAAGGCCCATCAAGATCGTCGTGCCCTTCGCGCCGGGCGGTGCCACAGACCTCGTAGCCCGGCTGGTGGGCACCGAAATAGCCAAGGATCTGGGGCAGCCCGTCATCGTGGAGAACAAAGGGGGAGCCGCCGGCAATCTGGGCGCCGACGCAGTGGCCAAGAGTCCGGCCGATGGCTACACCCTGTTGTGGGGAACCATTGGCACCCTGGCCATCAACCAGCTCATGAGCAAGAAGCTGCCCTACGATGCCCAAAAGGACTTCAAGCCCATTCCCATGGTCGCTTCGTTTCCGAATATTCTGGTGGTTCCGCTGTCCAGTCCCGCCAAGAGCGTTGCAGACCTGGTGGCGCTGGGCAAGGCGAAGGGCTTGACTTACGCATCTTCTGGCGTTGGCACTTCGCTGCATCTGTCCGGGGTCATGTTGGCTGAGGCCTCCGGGCTTGCGCTGACGCATGTTCCCTACAAGGGCAGTGCGCAGGCCATGACCGATGTGATTGGCGGCCAGGTGGACATGATTTTCGACAACCTGCCACCCGCCTACAGCATGATCAAAGGGGGCAAGGTGCGCCCGCTGGCGGTGACGGGCACCAAGCGCGCTGCCCTGCTGCCCGATGTGCCCACCATGGGTGAGTTGGGTTTCAAGAACTTCGCGATCGATTCGTGGAGCGGCCTGCTGGCACCGGCGGGCACGCCCGATGCCGTCCTCCGCAAGCTGGATGCCGCAGTCAAGAAAGCCATCATGGCGCCGGGATTCGAGGCACGGCTGATCCAGACTGGAGCCGAGCGCATCTACAAGGACCCCGCGGGCTTTGCCCAGCACATTCAGTCGGAACACGCCCGGTGGCGCACGTTCATTCAAGCCCATCAGATCAGCGTGGACTGATCCGTATTCGATTTCGTATTCACGCAGGAGCCTGAAACATGACCACGATTGCGAATCGTCTCGCCGAGACCCTGGGCGGAGATCGCGTATTGACGGACGCTGACGAGATTGCCCCCTGGTTGTCCGACTGGCGCGGCCTTTACCGGGGCCAGGCGCAAGCCGTGGTACGGCCGCGCTCAGAAGGTGTGAATGAATCCGGCGTGCCCGAGCAGGCCGCGAAAACGCGGCCGATCGAGGCGCAAAGCACAGCCATAGCCCGTGCTATGGCGAGCATTTGCAACGACGAGCGGNNTGGGTTCGTTCACACCTTCTCAGTGGAGGAGGTGTCTCGCTGCCTGGCGCTGTGCAACGAAACCGGAACCCCGGTCGTTCCGCGCGGCGGCAACACCGGCCTGTGCGGCGGTGCCACCCCCGAGGGCGAAGGGCGCAGTGTGGTCCTGAGCCTGGATCGGATGAACACCATCCGCTCGCTCGATACGGTCGGCAACACGATCGTGGCAGAGGCGGGCTGCATCCTCGGCAACTTGCGCCGTGCCGCACAGGAGGCAGGCAGGCTGCTGCCATTGAGCCTGGGCGCAGAGGATTCCTGCCAGATCGGCGGCAATCTCGCCACCAATGCCGGCGGCGTCAACGTCGTGCGCTTTGGCATGGCACGCGAACTTGTTCTGGGCATCGAGGCGGTGTTGCCGTCGGGTGAAATATTCCATGGACTGCGCACACTGCGCAAGGACAACACCGGGTATGACCTCAAGCAGATGTTCATCGGTTCGGAAGGCACGCTGGGCGTGATCACAGCCGCGTCACTGCGATTGTTCTCGCGCGCGGACACCCGGTCGGTGGTGCTCGCGGGGGTGGATTCCCCCGTTCAGGCGCTGGCGCTCTACACGCTGTTGTTCGAGCGTTGTGGACCACGGCTGCAGGCCTTCGAGTTCTTCACGGGCGATTGCCTAGGCCTGGTGCTCGAGACGACCGAAGGGGTGCAAGATCCGTTCGCTCAGCGTTATCCAGCCTATGTGCTGGTCGAGTTTGCCGATACCACGGACGAAGCCGGTCTGGGCGCCCTGCTCGAGTCCGTCATGGATGCCGCGCTGGAGCGTGAACTGTGCCAGGATGCGGTGGTGTCGTCCTCCATCGCGCAATTGAACGGGCTGTGGCGACTGCGCGAGGAGATTCCCGAGGCCCAGCGGGTCAACGGGGCGCACCTGAAGCACGACATCTCGTTGCCAATCGAGAAGATTCCGGAATTCATGGCGGTAATGGAAGCTCGACTGCAGTCAATGTGCCCGGGCGTGCGGTTGTTTGTCTTCGGGCATTTCGGCGATGGCAACCTGCACTACAACCTTTCTCGGCCCCTGGGTGCGGCGGACGATTGGGCGGCCACCCACGGCGCAGACCTTACCGATGCGGTTCTGGAGCAGGTCACCCAATGGGGCGGCAGCATCAGCGCGGAGCATGGCATCGGTCAGCACAAGCGCCACGCTTTTCACCAATACAAGCCCGCACTGGATCTGCAGCTGATGCGCGCTGTGAAAGCGGTTTTTGATCCTGCCGGGATCATGAACCCCGGCAAGTTGCTTTAACCGGCGGCACTCATGGTCCATCCTGCAGATTTGGCTCGCAAACCCCGTTCGACTTGAGCCTATCGAAAGGCTCTCCGGGTTCGACGGGGCGTGCTTCGATCAGCCCCAGCGGATCTTGTCGATTGCAAGCAGGCTGGCATGAACCGGTCTGGCGGTCAACCCATCACGATCCGTGATGGGGTCATGCCGGCGCAACCCCTGCGCAAGCGGGGGCATTCTTTCTACATTCAAGTTCATGAATGAAGAGAACTGCCCATGAGCCCCGACGTCCTGGTGATTGGCGGTGGCAACGCCGCCCTGTGCGCCGCGCTGATGGCGCGCGAGGCCGGTGCCAGCGTGTTGCTGCTCGAATCGGCCCCGCGTGCCTGGCGCGGCGGCAACTCCGGCCACACGCGCAACCTGCGCTGCATGCACGATGCGCCGCAGGACGTGCTGGTCGAGGCCTATCCCGAAGAGGAATACTGGCAAGACCTGCTCAAGGTGACCGGTGGCCTGACCAACGAGCACCTGGCGCGCCTGACCATCCGCGCCTCCAGCCACTGCCGCGACTGGATGCGCAGCCATGGCGTGCATTTCCAGCCGCCGCTGTCGGGCGCGCTGCATGTGGCGCGCACCAATGCCTTCTTCATGGGCGGCGGCAAAGCGCTGGTCAACGCCTATTACCGCAGCGCCGAGCGGCTGGGCGTGCAGATCCGCTACGAGGCGCCCGTGGACCGCATCGAGATCGACAACGGCCGGTTCGTCGCCGCCCATGTGAAGGGCGAGCGCATCACCGCCACGGCCTGCGTCCTGGCGGCGGGCGGCTTCGAGTCCAACCGCGAATGGCTGCGCGAGGCCTGGGGCCAGAACGAGCGCGGCGAATGGCCGGCCGACAACTTCCTGATCCGCGGCACGGCCTACAACAAAGGCGTGCTGCTCAAGCACCTTCTTGACGACCACGGCGCCGACCGCATTGGCGACCCCACGCAGGCCCACATGGTGGCCATCGACGCGCGCGCGCCGCTGTACGACGGCGGCATCTGCACGCGCATCGACTGCGTGTCGCTCGGCGTGGTGGTCAACCGCGACGGCGAACGCTTCTACGACGAGGGCGAAGACTTCTGGCCCAAGCGCTACGCCATCTGGGGTCGCCTGGTGGCCCAGCAGCCGGGTCAGATCGGTTACTCGATCATCGACAGCAAGGCCATTGGCCGCTTCATGCCGCCGGTGTTTCCGGGCGCCCGCGCCGACAGCCTGCCCGAGCTGGCGCACAAGCTGGGCCTGCCGGTGGATGCCTTCATGCGCACGCTGGGCGCCTACAACGCCGCCTGCCGCGTGGGCCAGTTCGACCACACCGCGCTGGACGATTGCCACACCGAAGGCGTGGTGCCCGCCAAAACGCACTGGGCGCGGCCCATCGATACCGGGCCTTTCTATGGCTACGCGCTCAAGCCCGGCGTGACCTTCACGTATCTCGGCCTGCACACCGATGACACGGCCGCCGTGCGCTTCAACAACCAGCCGAGCAGCAACTTGTTTGTGGCCGGCGAAATGATGGCCGGCAACGTGCTCGGCAAGGGTTACACGGCGGGTGTGGGCATGAGCATCGGCACGGCGTTTGGCCGCATTGCGGGTGTGAATGCGGCTTTGGCATCAAAACAGGCTCCAGCCAAATCACTGCAAGCGCTGGTAGCTACAGAAATGAAAGCACAACATGCAAACGCTTGAAGCCCTGACGCGCGACGCCCGGGCGCTGGCCAACGGCGAGATCGTGCTGTCCGCCCCCGAAACCGAGGTGGCGCGCCAGATGCAGATCTGCAACGCCTGCCGCTACTGCGAAGGCTTCTGCGCCGTGTTTCCGGCCATGACGCGCCGACTCGAATTCGGCAAGGCCGATATCCACTTTCTGGCCAACCTGTGCCACAACTGCGGCGCCTGCCTGCACGCCTGCCAGTACGCACCGCCGCACGAGTTTGCCGTCAACGTGCCCCAGGCCATGGCCCAGGTGCGCGGCCAGACCTATGCCGACTACGCCTGGCCGCCCGCGCTGGGCGCGCTGTACCAGCGCCAGGGGCTCACGCTGTCGCTGGCGCTGGCGGCGGGGCTGGCGCTGTTCCTGGTGCTGGGTGCCGTGCTGCAAGGTGGCGGCCTCGATGCGCTGTGGGGCGCCCACCTGGGCGGCAACTTCTACCGCCTGTTCCCGCACAACCTGCTGGTGGGGCTGTTTGCCCCGGTGTTCCTGTTCGTGGTGCTGGCGCTGGGCCTGGGCGTGCGCCGCTTCTGGCGCGACGTGACGCCCGCCACCAGCGGCGCGCCGCTCTCCGCGCCCGCCACGGCCGAGGCCACCGATGCCGTATTGCGCCTGAAGTACCTGGACGGCGGCCATGGCGACGGTTGCCACAAC
>DMZZ01000062.1:0-6853 GCA_003484805.1 Comamonadaceae bacterium
CCACCGGGTGCGTCCCCCTCCCGCAGGAGAGGGGGAAGGCGCGAAGCGACTCAGGGGGTGCTTCATCAGTTTCTGACCGGCTTGCCGGTGCTGAGCATGCCCATGATGCGTTCCTGCGTCTTGGGGTGGGTGATGAGGCTGCAGAACGCCTTGCGCTCCAGGGTCATGAGGTATTCCTCGCTCACCAGGGTGCCGGCGTCCACGTCGCCACCACAGACCACGCCTGCGATCAGGGCAGAGATGTGGAAGTCGTGCGCGCTGATGAAGCCGCCGTCGCGCATGTTGACCAGCTGCGCCTTGATGGTGGCGACGCCGCTGCGGCCCGCCACGGGGAACAGGCGCTTGTGCGGCGCGCGCCAGCCACCGTTGGCCATGGCCTTGGCTTCGTTGAGCGCGACGAACAGCAGCTCGTCCTTGTGCGGCACGATGACGTCGCTGTCGAGCAGGTAGCCCAGCTTGCGCGATTCGAGCGCGCTGGTGCCCACCTTGGCCATGGCGGCGGCGGTGAAGCCTTCCGTCAGGAAGGGCAGCACGTCCTTGGAGGTGGACATGGCCATGTTCTCGGCGGCGCGGCGCGCGATGTAGGTCAGGCCGCCGGCGCCGGGCACCAGGCCCACGCCCACTTCGACCAGGCCGATGTAGCTCTCCATGTGCACCACGCGGCGCGCCGAGTGCACGGCCAGCTCGCAGCCACCGCCCAGGGCCAGGCCACGGATGGCCGAGACCACGGGCACGTTGGCGTAGCGCAGTCGCAGCATGGTGTCCTGCAATTCCTTCTCGGCGCCCTCGATGGCGCTGGCGCCGGCGATCATGAAGGCCGGCAGCATGGCCTGCAAGTCGGCGCCAGCGCTGAAGGGCTCGTCGCCCGACCAGACCACCACAGCCTTGTAGTCCTTCTCCGCGATGTCCACCGCCATCGCCAGGCCTTCGGCCACATCGGGGCTGATGGCGTGCATCTTGGTCTTGATGCTGGCGATGACGACCTCGTCGTCCAGCGTCCAGAGACGGAGGGCGTCGTTCTCGTGCAGCGTCCTGCCGGCGGTGCGGAAATCGGGCAGCGTCTCGCCCAGCAGCGCCTCGGGGAAATGCTGGCGCTGGTACACGGGCAGATCGCGGCGCGGCACGAACTTGCCTTGCGAGGCGCTCCACGAGCCCTGCGCGGTATGCACGCCGCCGGCCTCGGCCACGGGGCCCTTGAACACCCACTCGGGCAGCGGCGCCTTGCACAGTGCCTTGCCGGCGTCGATGTCCTCCTGAACCATCTTGGCCACTTCCAGCCAGCCAGCTTCCTGCCACAGCTCGAACGGGCCCTGCTTCATGCCGAAGCCCCAGCGCATGGCCTGGTCCACGTCGCGCGCGTTGTCGGCGATGGTGGCCAGGTGCACGGCGGCGTAGTGGAAGCTGTTGCGCAGGATGGCCCAGAGGAACTGGCCCTGCGCGCCCTCGGCATTGCGCAGCAGTTCGAGGCGCTCGCCGGCCGGCTTTTTCAGCATGCGTCCATACACCTCGTCGGCCTTCTGGCCGCCGGGCACATAGTCACCGCTCTGCGGGTCGAAGCGCAGCACGTCGCGGCCGACCTTCTTGTAGAAACCGGCGCGGGTCTTCTGGCCCAGGTTGCCCAGATCCAGCAGCTTTTGCAGCACGGCGGGCGTGCCGAAACTGCCGTAGAAAGGGTCTGTGGCTTCGCTGAGGTTGTCCTGCAGCGTCTTGATGACGTGCGTCATCGTGTCCAGGCCCACCACGTCGGCAGTGCGGAAGGTGCCGCTCGATGCCCGGCCGAGCTTCTTGCCCGTGAGGTCATCGACCACGTCGAAGCTCAAACCGAAGTTCTCGACTTCCTTCATCGTGGACAGCATGCCCGCGATGCCGACACGGTTGGCGACAAAGTTGGGCGTGTCGTGCGCGCGCACCACGCCCTTGCCCAGGCCGCTGGTGACAAAGGCTTCGAGCTGGTCCAGCACCTCGGGGGCGGTGGTGGGGGTGTTGATCAACTCGACCAGCGTCATGTAGCGCGGCGGGTTGAAGAAATGGATGCCGCAGAAGCNNAGCTTGGTGATCGACAGGCCCGAGGTGTTGGACGCCACGATGGCGTGCGGCGCGACGTAGGGAGCGATCTTGGTGTACAGGTCGAGCTTCCAGTCCATGCGCTCGGCGATGGCCTCGATGATGAGGTCACAGTCGCGCAGCTGCTCCAGATGCTCCTCGTAGTTGGCCTGGCCGATCAATGCGGCGTCGTCCGCCACGCCCAGCGGCGACGGCTTGAGCTTCTTGAGGTTGTCGATGGCACGGGTGACGATGCCGTTCTTGGCACCTGTTCCGCCGCCGGGCCGCCCCAAGGCGGAACCGGCCCCCTCGGGGGGCAGCGAACCCAGCGCAGCGGGGAGCGTGGGGGCCTTGTTGTCGGGCAGATCAAACAGCACCACCGGCACCTTGACGTTGACCAGGTGCGCAGCAATCTGCGCGCCCATCACGCCTGCGCCGAGGACGGCGACTTTCTTCACTTGAAATCGGGACATGTCTTTTGTTCCTTGTTGGTGGCGTTGCCGCGCCGCGCGCGGGCAACGCAGCGGCCGTTACTGGACCCGGACCCAGGTCTGGGTGCGGCCAAACGGCCCGATGGAGCCACGCACTTCGAGCTTCTTTCCGCCCTCGACGGGCGTCATGCGCAGCGTGTAGTTGCGGCCGTTCTCGGGGTCGAGAATCTTGCCGCCCTCCCACACATCCTTGCCCTCGGCCTTTTTCGCACCCCGGATGATCTCCAGGCCCAGCAGCAGCTTGTCCTTGCGGTCGTCGCTGCATTCCTTGCACAGGTCATCGGGCTTGGCGTCCTTGGCCAGGCGCTTTTCCAGCGCGCCGGTCAGCACGCCCGCGCCGTTGCCCTGGATGCGGATTTCCGCCTTGGCCTCGCCGGTCTTGTCGTCGATGTTGCGCCACAGACCCTCAGGCGTCATCTGGGCCCACGAAGGGGCGGCAATCACTGCAAAAACAATAGCTGCTAGCGCTTTATTCATGGGCACTCCGGGTTAAAAAGGCTTGGAATCCGCGGTACGAATGACATCAGGCCAGGGCCAGGTCGGTGTCCATCAGGACCTTGCTGCCGGTGCGGGCGGTGCGCATCAGCGTCGCCGTTTCGGGGAACAGCTTGGCGAAGTAGAAACGCGCCGTCTGCAGCTTGGCCTGGTAGAACGGGTCCTGGTTGCCGGCGGCGATCTCGCGCAGGGCCACCTGTGCCATGCGGGCGAAGAAGTAGCCGAACACCAGGTGACCGGCGACGCGCAGGTAGTCCACGGCGGCGGCGCCCACTTCGTCGGGGTTCTGGAAGCCCTTGAACCCGATCTCGGTGGTGAACTTGGTCATCTGGTCGCCGAGCATGGCCACGGGGTTGATGAACTCGGCCATCTTCTCGTTCACGCCTTCCTCGGCCACCAGCTGGCCCACCAGCTTGCCGAACTTCTTGAGCGTGGCGCCGTTGTTGCCCAGCACCTTGCGGCCCAGCAGATCGAGCGACTGGATGGTGTTGGTGCCTTCATAGATCATGTTGATGCGGTTGTCGCGCACGAACTGCTCCATGCCCCATTCCTTGATGAAGCCATGGCCGCCAAAGACCTGCATGCAGGCGTTGGTGGCGATGTGGCCGTTGTCGGTCAGGAAGGCTTTGGCGATGGGCGTCAGCAGGGCCAGCATCTCGCCGGCGTCCTTGCGCACCTTCTCGTCGGGGTGGTTGTGCTCTTTTTCCAGCAGGATGGCGCAGTAAGCCTGCAACGCGCGGCCGCCTTCGGCGTAGGCCTTGGCGGTCAGCAGCATCTTGCGCACGTCGGGGTGCACGATGATCGGGTCGGCAGGCTTGTCCTTGGCCTTGGTGCCACTCAAGGAGCGCATCTGGATGCGGTCCTTGGCGTAGGCCAGGGCGTTCTGGTAGGCCACTTCGGTCAGGCCGAGCGACTGGTTGCCCACGCCCAGGCGGGCGGCGTTCATCATCACGAACATGCCCTGCATGCCCTTGTGCGGCTGGCCGACCAGCGTGCCGACGGCGTCTTCGAGCACCATCTGGCAGGTTGCGCTGGCCTTGATGCCCATCTTGTGCTCCAGGCCGCCGCAGTAGATGCCGTTGCGCTCGCCGATCGAGCCGTCCTTGTTCACATGGAACTTGGGCACGATGAAGAGGCTGATGCCCTTGATGCCGGGGGGCGCATCGGGCAGGCGGGCCAGCACGAGGTGGATGATGTTCTCCGACATGTCGTGCTCGCCGGCGCTGATGAAGATCTTGTTGCCGGTGATCTTGTAGGTGCCATCCAGCTGGGGCTCGGCCTTGGTGCGCATCAAGCCCAGGTCAGTGCCGCAGTGGGGCTCGGTCAGGCACATGGAGCCAGTCCACTCGCCGCTGGTCATCTTGGGCAGGTAGGTGGCTTTCTGCTCGGGCGTGCCATGGGTTTCCAGCGCGGCGTAGGCGCCGTGGGTCAGGCCGGGGTACATGGTCCATGCCTGGTTGGCGCTGTTGAGCATTTCGTAGAACATGGTGTTGACCACGTAGGGCAGGCCCTGGCCGCCGTATTCGGGGTCGCAGCCCAGTGCCGCCCAGCCGCCCTCGATGTACTGGGCATAGGCTTCCTTGAAGCCCTTGGGCGTGGTCACCGCGTGGGTCGTCTGGTCGATCGTGCACCCTTCGGCGTCACCGCTGATGTTCAGCGGAAACGCCACCTCGGCCGCGAACTTGCCGCCTTCTTCCAGCACGGCGTTGATGGTGTCGGCATCCATGTCGGCATGCTTGGGGATCTGCTGCAGATCGGCCGTGACATTGAACACTTCGTGCATCACAAACTGCATGTCGCGCAGGGGCGGCGTGTAAGTGGGCATGGGTTTACTCCTTGGAGGTTGGGGTGGGAACAGTGGAGGGGCCTGCGGGCGCCTGGGCGCTGAAGCGGGCAAGAATGTTGTCGAAACCGGTCAGCGCCCGCGCGATGGAACCGGGGTTTTTCAAAAAGCGCGCTTCATAGTGCAGCGCCAGGATGAGTCCGTGGATCTCGAACAGCATCTGGTCCTCGACCACGTCGGCATTGAGCTGGCCCAGGTCCTTGGCCTGCTCGATGGCGCGCTTCATGGCGGCGTGCCAGGTCAGCACCGAATGCGCCAGGGCATCGCGCACCGGGCCGGTGCGGTCGTCGAACTCGATGGCGCCGCTGATGTAGATGCAGCCCGAGTCGATCTCGATCGAGGTGCGCTTCATCCAGTTGTCGAACAGCGCACGCAGACGCGGCACGCCGCGCGGCGCCGACATGGCGGGATAGAACACCTCCTGCTCGAAGCAGTGGTGGTATTCGCGGATCACCGACACCTGCAGCTCCTCGCGCGAGCCAAAGTGCGCGAACACCCCGGACTTGCTCATGCCCATCACGTCGGCCAGTGCGCCGATGGACAGGCCCTCCAGGCCAATGTGGGTGGCCAGCCCCAGGGCTGCCTCGATGATGGCTGCCTTGGTCTGCTGCCCTTTTTGCAGTGCGCGGGCACTGCCAACACGCCCACGGGTGGCGCGGGGTGCCGGGCTGGAGGAAATGGTTGCGGACATGCTGCACATAAAAACGAACGATCGTTCTATTTTGCAGCAATTTCGTTCCAGTGCCTGACATGCCCCAAAAAATAGAGAGGCGCCCCCAACACGGCGTTGCAGGCATGCCACCAAGGCACGATGACGCGCTGCAACAGGGGGTTCACCCTGTTGGCACGATCATCCACTGTCTATAAGAGTCTGTTTTCCCTGTAGCGCGCCCTGGCGTGGAGGCGGCGCACCGGGGTGTCAGAGCATCAGCGCGAGGCTGGCTTCCAGGTGCTCGGTGGGCAGGCGCCGAAAGCCCGAACGCGCAAACCGCTGCAGGCGCCCCTGAATGAATGCGGTGAGCACGCTGGCCGCCACCTGGGCATCCACGCTGGGCGTGGCGGAGCCGGCGGCCCCAGCGGCCGGGCGCAGGCACTGGCGAAGGCTTGATTCGATGCGGTCGAAAAACTGGATCATGCGCTGCTGCAGGCGCTCGTGCTCCAGCACCAGGGCGTCGCCCACCATCACGCGCGCCAGGCCGGGGTTGTGTTCGCCAAACTGCAGCAGCAGGGCCACCACGCGCATGGCCTGGCGGGTGCACTCTTCGGGCACGGCAGCGTCTGAAGGTTCGCGCCCGGTGATCTGCGCCACGCGGGTGAAGACGGCCTGCTCGATGAAGTCGATCAGGCCCTCGAACATCTGCGCCTTGCTGGCGAAGTGCCGGTACAGGGCGGCCTCACTCACCCCCAGTCGTGCAGCCAGCGCCGCCGTGGTGATGCGCTCGGCCCCGGGCTGCTCCAGCATGGCGGCCAGGGTCTGCAGGATTTGCTCGCGGCGCTCTCCAGGGCGCGGACGTTTGCGCGCCCCGGGTGCGACGGCACCCTTGGCAGCATCCTCGGCGCGCAGCGCTGCGTCTTCGGTGGAGGGGGGGACGTGCTCGTTCATGGGCGTGCGAATGGGTGCGTTTGATTCTCGCACAGCGCCTACACGGGCAAGGGATGACCTGCATGACTCTCGCGTGTCTGTGGCAGTGCGGATCGGGATGAGCCGCAAGGCGTCTTTTCTTGCCAATAGCCACGCTATTGGCAAGAAAAGCAACGCAGCGGATCGCCCGAGGCCGCGCTGCCACGGACCGCAGGGAGTTATACAGGCCATCCCCAGGTCAGAACAACAAGGTGACCCGCAGCCCCCGACCGCTGGGGCCCACGTCCAGCACGAGAGTGGCACCGTGGGCACGGGCAATTTCATCGGCAATGGGCAGACCCAGGCCCGTGCCCTCGCCCTCGGTGCCGGGCACCCGATAGAAACGCTGCAGCACGCGGG
>DMZZ01000351.1:0-5216 GCA_003484805.1 Comamonadaceae bacterium
GCTGTTGCTCATCGAGAAGGGTACACCGGGCTTTTCGGTCGGGCGCAATCTGAAAAAGATGGGCTGGTGGGCCTCGGACACGGCCGAGCTGTTCTTCCAGGACTGCCGCGTTCCTGCAGCCAACCTGCTGGGGCCGGAGAACTCGGGCTTTTTCACCATCATGGCCAATTTCCAGGCTGAGCGCCTGAGCCTGGCCATCATGGCCTACATGACGGCGCAGCTCGCTCTGGAGCAATGCCTGGCCTATGTGAAGGAGCGCACCGCCTTCGGCAAGCCGCTGTCCAAGCACCAGGTCATCCGCCACAAGCTGGCCGAGATGTCCACCCAGGTGAACGTGGCGCGCGAGTATGCCTACCGCTGCGCCGCCCGCATGCAGGCGGGCGAATCGGCCATTGCTGAGGTCTCGATGGCCAAGAACTTTGCCACCTCGGTGTCCACCATGGTCACGCACGAGGCTGTGCAGATCTTCGGCGGCATGGGCTACATGCGCGAGTCGCTGGTCGAGCGCCTCTACCGCGACAACCGCATCCTCTCGATCGGCGGCGGTACGCACGAGATCATGAACGAGATCATTGCCAAGCAACTGGGGTTATAGAGAACAACCCCCTGTGGCGCTGCGCGCCTTCCCCCTTCTCTCGCAAAGCTGCGCTTTGCGGGAAGGGGGACGCCGCCAGTGCGGCGGGGCGGCCCTTGCACGGCGGCCGCTGGCCTGCGCTGCGTCGAATGCAGGCACAGGAGAACGATAGAAAAATATTGGGTGAAATCGAATGACTTCCATGCCACCGCTGCTGTCCGGCCTGCGCGTGCTTGACCTCACGCGCAACCTGCCCGGGCCGTTCGCCACGCGCATGCTGGCCGACCTGGGCGCCACCATCGTCAAGGTGGAGCCGCCCGAGGGCGACCCGGCGCGGCCGCTGGCGGCGCTGTTCGAGGCGCTCAACCATGGCAAGGAATGCCGCACCGTCGACTTCCGCAGCAGCGCCGACCTGGAGCGCCTGCGCGCCTGGGTGCAGGAGGCCGACGTGCTGCTCGACAGTTTTCGTCCCGGTGTGCTGCAGGGCCTGGGGCTGGATGCCGCCGCGCTACACGCGCTGAACCCGCGCCTGGTGATGGTGTCCATCACCGGCTACGGCCAACACGGCCCCTGGGCGCAGAAGGCGGGGCACGACCTCAACTTCATGGCGCTCTCGGGCGTGCTGGACCAGATGCGCGCCCCCACGGGCGAACTGGCCCTGTCCAACGTACAGTGGGGTGACCTGGCGGGCGGCAGCGCCATGGCCTGTATCGCGGTGCTGGCAGCCGTGTTCGAAATGCAGAGGACGGGGCAGGGCAGGCACCTGGACGTGAGCATGGTCCATGGCCTGCATGCCCAACTGGTCATGCCCAAGGCCACGGGCGCCATGCTGGCGCCGCTGCTGGGGCGCCGCCCCGGTGCTGGCGAAGACTTGCTCAACGGCGTGCTGCCTTGCTACAACCTCTACGCCACGCAGGACAGGCGCCACCTGGCCGTGGGGGCGCTGGAGTTCAAGTTCTGGAAGGCGGCGTGTGAGGTCTTCGACCGCCCCGACTGGGTGCAGCGCCACTGGCAGCGCGGCCAGCTGCCGGGCTCGCCCGACTGCGCGGAGCAGCGCGCCGAGGTGGCCCAGCTCGTGGCGTCGCAGCCGCTGGCAGTGTGGAGCGAGCGCTTTGCACAGGCCGACGCCTGCGTGACGCCGGTGCTCACGCTGGAGGAGGCGCAGGCACACCCGCTGTTCGTGGGTGGTGCGCACCCGCAGCCTTGGGCAGAGATCACAGGCTAACCTGCATGCGCCCCAAAGAACTTGTCCGCACACTATTTGGTGCCACGCAGCGCTCTTTTCGGGATGGGATGCAAGGCGCGGTGCGCAGCCCATAGCTCGGCTATGGGCAAGCATCGCAACGCCGCAGACCGCCCGAAAAGAGCACTGCCCTTCGGGTTGGGGCGAAATCGGGCGATTTCGCGCCATTGCCGCTTGCATGGGCCACCAGCCCATGCGGCGCGCCAAGACCTCGAACTCCTCCCGATTGCGCCCTAACGTGGCACCAAATAGTGTGCGGGCAAGTTCTACACTCGGCGCATGATCACCTTCCACAACCCGCTGCACCACCTGCACGCCCCGGTGCATGAGTTCTTCCGGGGCGAACGGGTGCCTTGTTTCGAGAAGCCCGTGCGGGCCGATTTCGTCGAGGCCCGTCTGACCGAGCGCGGGCAGGCACTGCAGGCGCCCGACCAGGACAGCAGTGCGGTGCTGGAACGCATCCATGCGCCGCGCTACCTGCAATTCCTTCAGACGGCATGGTCGCAGTGGCTGGCACTGGACCCGGCCAACGCCACCGTGCAGCCGTTTCCCTCGGTCTGGCCCGTGCGCACCCTGCGCAGCGACATCGAACCGGACAACTTCGTTGCCAGGCTGGGGCTTTACTCCATGGACAACGGCACGCCGCTGGCTGCCGGCACCTGGCAAGCCGCCAAGATGGGCGCCGACGCCGCTGCCAGCGCGGCTGTGCGCGTGGCCGCAGGCGCGCGCGCGGCGTTCTGCTGCACGCGCCCTCCCGGGCACCATGCCGGCCCGGACTTCATGGGCGGATACTGCTTCCTCAACAACGCCGCCGTGGCCGCGCAGTCGTTGCGCGACCGGGGTGCGGCCCGCGTGGCCGTGCTCGATGTGGACTACCACCACGGCAATGGTACGCAGAGCATCTTCTACCACCGCGCCGACGTGCTGTTCGTCAGCCTTCACGGAGACCCGCGCACCGAGTACCCCTTCTACCTCGGCCATGCCGACGAAACGGGCGAGGGCGCGGGGGCTGGCTTCAACCTGAACCTGCCGCTGCCTGCGGGCAGCACCGTGGAGACCTGGTTCGCCGCGCTGGAGCATGCTTGCGCGCGCATCGCAGGCTACGGTGCCGAAGCGCTGGTGGTCTCGCTCGGGCTTGACACCTACGAGGGTGACCCGATCTCGCGGTTTGCGCTGGCCTCGGCGGATTTCCTGCGCCTGGGCGAGCGCTTGAAGCGCCTGGGCCTGCCAGTGGTGTTCGTGCTTGAAGGCGGTTATGCGGCGGCCGAACTGGGTACGAACGCGGTGAATGTGCTCGAAGGTTTCGAGCAGGGGTGAGTCAGGAGGGATCAACCATGTTGGACAAGGTCGATTGCGTGGTGGTGGGCGCTGGTGTGGTGGGCCTGGCCGTGGCGCGTGCCCTGGCCCTGCAGGGGCGCGAGGTTCTGGTGCTCGAAGCGGCCGATGCGATTGGCACAGGCACCAGCTCGCGCAACAGCGAGGTCATCCATGCCGGTATCTACTACGCCCAGGGCTCGCTCAAAGCCCGGTTGTGTGTGGAGGGCCGTGAACGGTTGTACCGCTACTGTGCGGAGCGCAATGTGGCGCACCAGCGCTNNAGCGCTGCGGCAAGCTGGTCGTGGCTACTTCCACCGATCAACTGCCTGCCTTGCGGGCCGTACAGACCCATGCGCAGGGCAATGGCGTGGAGCTGCAGTGGCTGGAGCGCGACGCAGCGCGCGCGCTGGAACCCGCACTCGAATGCGTGGCCGCGCTGCATTCGCCCGAAACGGGTATCGTGGACAGCCATGGCCTGATGCTGGCGTTGCAGGGGGATCTGGAGAATGCCGGTGGTATTTTGGCATTGAATTCGCCTCTGGCGCTTGCCCAGTGTGCGCAAAATGCTATTGAATTGATAGCTGAAGACGGCACCCGATTGCAGGCCCGTACGGTGGTGAACGCCGCCGGGTTGGCCGCCCCCGCGCTGGCTGCGCGCTTTGCAGGGTTGGACCCTGCCTGGGTGCCCCAGGCCCGCTTCGCCAAGGGCAACTACTTCACGCTCAGCGGCCGGGCTCCGTTCTCGCACCTGATCTACCCGGTGCCCGAGTCTGCGGGCCTGGGTGTCCACCTGACGCTCGATTTGGGTGGGCAGGCCAAGTTTGGCCCCGATGTGGAATGGGTGGATTCACCCGATGATCTCGTGGTGAACCCGGCGCGCGGCGAGGCTTTTTATGCCGAGGTGCGCAAATACTGGCCGGGGCTGCGCGATGGTGCGCTCGCGCCGGGTTATGCAGGCATCCGGCCGAAAATATTCGGGCCGCAGGGCGCAATTTCCGATTTCGTCATCCAGGGCCCGGCCGTGCATGGGGTCGCCGGCCTGGTCAATCTCTTTGGCATCGAATCTCCGGGGTTGACCAGTGCACTGGCCATTGGCGAACAGGTGCTGGGTTTGCTCGGAGACGGATGGAATCCGACAGAGTAGCCCCACTTTTTGACGCGGTACTCTCCATCGCCGCTAAGATGGGCCTGTGTCGCTCGCAATTTCCTTTGCGGCGCGTGTGTATAACGGTTGACTTGCAACGAAAGGCTTGTATGACGAACTCCGCTTCCGATACCCTCCACAGCGCCCAGACCGAACTGGAGAAACTGGTCTCCGACCTGCGTAGCCTGATGGCCAATAAGGATCTCGACAGCGTGCCCGAGATCAAGGTGTTGCGCCAGCGCCTGGACGACGGCATGCACAGTGTGCGCGATGCTGCCGTGCGCGCTGCTCAGGAAGCTGCTCACCAGGCCAAAGATGCCGCCCGTGCAGCCGACCGCTATGCCCACGATGAGCCCTGGCGCGTTGCCGGCGCTGCCCTGGCTGTGGGGGCATTGGTGGGCTTTCTGCTTGCACGCCGTTGATGGAACGTGGCCCCTCATTCAGGGCCTGCGCGCCCCAGGGAGAAATACATGAACTGGATTTCACTGCTGGGGCTTGAGTCCTTTGTCCTGCGCTGGCGCGCTGCCGTCATCGAGGGGGCCATGGCTGTCGAGGACCGGGCCGAACTGGCCCGACTGGAATGGCAGGACCAGAAGCGGCGACTTCGCCAGATTCTGCTGCTCACCATCACCGTGGCGGCGCTGACCGTGGTGGCGCTCATCCTGCTCTCGGCGGCATTGCTGGTGCAGTTCTGGGACACGCCNNGTTGCGCTGGTGAGCGTGCTTCGGCAGGCGGGCAGTGCCTTCGCGTTGACCCGCAAGGAACTGGCGCAGGACTGGCGCGAGATCAAGGAGCAACTGTGAATCTGCCTGCATCTCCCTCCGGAGCACGGGATCCCCGTCCCTCCGTGACCCAGCAACGGGTTCTTGACCGCATTGCGGCGCAACGCGAACGCCTGAGCGCACGCAGGGCGCAGCGATTGGTGGTGCAGGCCCAG
>DMZZ01000008.1:0-2216 GCA_003484805.1 Comamonadaceae bacterium
GCCACGCTGGCCGGTGCCATGCTGGCACTCTGGCTGCGTTACAACGGGCCGGACACCTCGCTCTCGTTCGAGATCATGATGGACTGCCTGCTCATCGTGGTCATCGGCGGCATGGGCACGATCTACGGCTCGGCCATCGGCGCCGTGCTGTTCGTGGTGGCGCAAAGCTACCTGCAAGACTTGCTGCGCCTGGGGCATGAAGCCACCGCCGGCCTGCCCTGGATGTCGGCGCTGCTCTCGCCCGACCGCTGGCTGCTGTGGCTGGGCGTGCTGTTCGTGCTCTCGGTCTATTACTTCCCCACCGGCGTAGTGGGGCGCCTGCGCGCGGCCGCCGCGCACCGGCCCGCCTGATGGATTTCTGACAGTCGTGCAACAACAACCCACCGCACTGGAGACAAACGCATGAAGACCTCTTTTCGCCCCTTCGTTCCGGCCGCCCTGGCTGCGGCAGTTCTTGCGGCCTGTGGCGGTGGCGACAACGCCAACGTCAACACCCGGCCCTCCTACCTCGGTACCGTCAAGGTCACCGCCTACGACGGCACGAGCGATGACCTGCTCACCGCCGGTCTGGGCAAGACAGGCCTCGCCTCACCCCTGGCACCCGCCTATGCCGACCCGCTCAAGCCCACGGCGGCCGAGCTGCGCCGTACGGCCATCCACACCAACTACCGCGCCATGCTCGACATGACGGCGGCTGGCGGCTACGGCAGCCTGTATGGCCCCAACGTGGATGCACAGGGCAATGTGACAGCCAGCGAGGGCAAGGTGGCTGGCACCGAATACATCGCGTTCGCCGACGACGGCAGCGGGCGCCAGAACGTCACGCTGATGGTGCAGGTGCCCGCGAGCTTCAATCCGGCCAAGCCCTGCGTGATCACGGCCACGGCTTCGGGCTCGCGCGGTGTGTACGGCGGCATCAGCACGGGCGAGTGGGGCCTCAAGCGCGGATGTGCAGTGGCCTATTCCGACAAGGGCACAGGCGGTGCGCCGCACGACCTCATGAACGACACGGTGCCGCTGATCGACGGCACACGCACGACCGCCGCAGTGGCTGGCAAGAATGCTGCGTTCAACGCCGGCTTGAGCGCCGCCGAACTGGTCGCCTTCAATGCCGCAACGCCCCACCGCTTTGCCTTCAAGCACGCGCACTCGGGCCAGAATTCCGAGAAAGACTGGGGCAAGACCACGCTGCAGGCGGTGGAGTTTGCCTACTACGTGCTCAACGAGCGCTTTGGCACGCTGGATGGTAGCCAGCGCCTCAAGACGCTCACCCCGGCCAACACCATCGTGATTGCGTCGAGCATCTCCAACGGCGGCGGCGCGGCCATCGCGGCGGCCGAGCAGGACACGCAGGGTCTCATCAGTGGCGTCGCCGTGTCCGAACCGGCCGTGGAGATGCCCGCCAACCCGGGCGTGACCGTGCAGCGCGGCGGCGGCGCCATTGCAGTCACGGGCAAGACCCTGGTCGACTTCACCACCTATGCCAACGTCTACCAGGCCTGCGCGTCGCTGGCTGCGTCGGTGCGCAGCAGCCCCTACGCGACAGCGTTTGCCGCCGGATTTGCCAGTGCGGCCTTGCCCGTTGCACCGAATCGCTGTGCCGCGCTCAAGACGGCAGGCCTGCTGACGGCATCCACCACGGCCGAGCAGGCCGAAGAGGCGCTGCAAAAACTGCGCGATTACGGCTGGGAGCCCGAGTCGAACGACCTGCATGCCTCGCTGGCTGCCTTCGAGGTGGCGCCCGCTGTGGCGGTGACCTTTGCCAATGCTCTCTCGCGTTCCAGCGTGCGCGATGCGCTCTGCGGCTTCAGCTACGCCGGTGCCACGGCGGCGGGTGCGGTGGCACCGCTGGCGCCTGCCGCACTGGCCGGCATGTTTGCCACCGGCAATGGCGTGCCGCCTGCGGGGGGCATCCAGCTCATCAACAACAACGGCAAGCTGGGCGCGGCGCGCGACTTTTTGTCGGCCTCGTCCAATGGTGCGTTTGACTGGAACACCGAGGGCGCGCTGTGCCTGCGCAATCTGGTGACCGGCACCGACGCGGCAGCGCGCAAGCTCCAGGCCGGCGTGGATGAAACCCGCCGCAATGGCAACCTGCGCGGCAAGCCGGCCATCATCGTGCACGGCCGCGCCGACGCGCTGCTGCCCGTGAGCCACACCTCGCGCCCGTATGCCGCGCTGAACAAGAAGGTCGAAGGCGACGCCAGCAAGCTGCG
>DMZZ01000008.1:2224-3519 GCA_003484805.1 Comamonadaceae bacterium
GTGTACGACCACCTCACCACCGGCAAGGCGCTGCCCGCCAGCCAGGTGGTGCGCACCGTGCCGCGTGGCGGCACACCGGGTGCTGCGCCGGCCATCACGGCCGCCAACGTGCCGCCACTGGCTGCCACGCCTGTGACAGGCAATGCCATTGCCATCACCGCAGGGGCCATTGCCATTCCCGACTGAGGGCAACTGTCCGGGAGGCGCGGCCTTCGGGCCGTGCCGCAACGTCCTTCCGCTTCACCAGGCCATCCACCATGCTTCGCTCTTCCCGTTACGCCACTTGCGCCGGCTATGAAATCCATTACACCGAATGGGGTGCACCCGATGCCCCCGTGGTGATCGCCTGGCACGGGCTGGCGCGCACCGGGCGCGACATGGACGACCTGGCCGGGCATCTGGCCAATCGCTACCGTGTCATCTGCCCCGACACCATCGGGCGCGGGCTGAGCCAGTGGAGCCGCCACCCGGCGCAGGAGTATTGCCTGGCGTTCTACGCCCGCATCGCCGCCGACCTGCTGAACCAGCTCGGGATTGCGCGCGCCCACTGGATTGGCACCTCGATGGGCGGTGCCATCGGCACGGTGTGCGCCTCGGGTCTGTTCGAACCCGCACTGAAGGGGCGCATCACCAGCCTGCTGCTCAACGACAACGCGCCCCGCCTCGCCGACGCAGCGGTCGAACGCATCAAGGCCTATGCCGGACAACCGCCCGCATTCGATACGGTGCAAGAACTGGAGGCCTTTTTCCGGCAGGTGTACCAGCCCTACGGCTGGCTCAGCGACACGCAGTGGCGTCGCCTGACCGAGACCTCGACCCGGCGCCTTCCCGATGGACGCGTGACGCCGCACTACGACCCGGCCATGGTGCAGCAGTTCACGCAGCACGCCAACGACTACCTGATCTGGGACCACTACGACCGGATCGATATCCCCGTGCTGTGCCTGCGCGGCGTGGACTCCGACCTGGTGCTGCGCGAGACCACGGCCGAGATGCTCACGCGTGGCCCCGGTGCGCGCGGCCTGGCGCAGGTGATCGAGGTGCCCGGCTGCGGCCACGCACCGGCGCTCAACGTGCCCGAACACTACGCGCTGGTCGACGCCTTCCTCGCGCGGGCCGGCTGATGCCGTGCTGGTGGTGTCCCCCTTCCCGCAAAGCGCAGCTTTGCGAGAGAAGGGGGAAGCGGCGCAGCCGCTTAGAGCCTGTTTACGATCTTTTCATGAGGTACGTTGCCCCGCAAAAGCGGTGGATGCAAGGCGCAAACCGCAGGCGGGCTGGTGGCCCGGCGAGGATTT
>DMZZ01000254.1:0-5623 GCA_003484805.1 Comamonadaceae bacterium
TGCCCAGCAGGTGGGCGGGCTGGCACCGGCAGCGGCGCGTTATGCGGGCTTTTCATCGCGCCGGGCGCTGTGGACGGCGCTGCTCATCTCGTGCGGGGCGGCGGGGCTGGCCGGGGCGCTGGAGGTGGCCGGGCCGATCGGCCAGCTCACACCCTATGTGCCTGCGGGCTACGGCTTTGCCGCCATCATCGTGGCCTTTGTCGGGCGCCTGCACCCGGTGGGCATGGTCTTCTCGGCCATCCTCATGAGCATGTTCTACATTGGTGGCGAGCTGGCGCAGTCACGCCTGGGCTTGCCGAAGTCGCTCACGGGCGTATTCCAGGGGCTGTTGCTGTTCTCGTTGCTGGCCTGCGACACACTCATCGCGTACCGCGTGCGCTGGGTGCGCACCCGCGTGGTCAAGGCAGGAGTCTGATCAATGGAATCCTACGCACTCCTCATTGGCGCCACGCTCAGTGCCGGCACCGTGCTGGCCATCGCGGCCCTGGGCCTGCTCATCAACGAAAAGGCGGGCATCGTCAACCTGGGCGCCGAGGGCATGATGCTGTGTGCCGCCATCGCGGGCTTTGCGACCGTGGTGCACACAGGCAATACCTGGCTGGGTTTTGCCGCAGGCATGGCGGCGGGGGCGCTGCTGGCGGCCATCTTCGGCTGGCTGGTGATCTGGCTGGGCACCAACCAGTACGCTACCGGGCTGGCACTGAGCCTGTTTGGCGTCGGCTTTTCGGCGTTCGCGGGCATCAGCTACGTGCAGGCCAAGCTGCCCGAGCTGCCCAAGTACACGCTGCCCTTCCTGGCCGATCTCCCGTTGGTGGGCCCGGCGCTGTTCCGTCAGCACCCCATGGTGTACCTGACCATGGTGTTTGTGGGTGCGCTGGTGTGGTTCCTGTACCGCACGCGCGCCGGGCTGGTGCTGCGCTCGGTGGGCGAGTCGCCGCAGTCCGCCCATGCGCTGGGCTATCCGGTGCGGCGCATCCGCCTGGCTGCCGTGGTGGCGGGCGGCGCGCTGTGCGGGCTGGCCGGAGCCTATATCTCCACGGTGTACACGCCGTTGTGGGTGGAGGGCATGGTGGCCGGACGCGGCTGGATTGCGCTGGCGCTCACCACCTTCGCCACTTGGCGGCCGACGCGTGTGCTGCTCGGGGCCTACCTGTTTGGCGGTGTGACCATGCTGCAGTTTCATCTGCAGGCCTCGGGCGTCGAGGTGGCCAGCCAGTGGCTGAGCATGCTGCCTTATCTGGCCACCATCGTGGTGCTGGCGCTCATCTCGCGCAACCCCGAGTGGATTCGCGTGAACATGCCTGCGTCGCTGGGCAAACCTTTTTATCCCGGCTCATAATGGCCGTTTTTCCGTAATCCAACATTTCCCCGGAAGGAACCGACATGACCGATCTGCACAAGCGCGCCCTGCTCAAAGTGGCTGCGTTGTCTGCCGTAGCTGCCGCCGCACTCGTGGGCTGTGGCAAGAAGGAAGAACCGGCACCCGCCCCCGCGCCCGTCACCGAGGCCCCCGCGCCCAAGGTCGAGCCACTGAAGATCGCGTTTGCTTATGTTGGCCCCGTGGGCGATGGTGGCTGGTCGTTTGCCCATGACAACGGCCGCAAGGCCATCGAGAAGGAATTTGGCGACAAGGTGGTGACCTCCTTCGTGGAGAGCGTGCCCGAGTCGGCCGACGCAGAGCGCGTGCTGCGCGACCTGGCCGGCCAGGGCAACAAGCTGATTTTCGGCACCACCTTCGGCTACATGGAGTCGATGCTCAAGGTGGCGGCCGACAACCCCGGCGTGAAGTTCGAGCATGCCACCGGCTACAAGACCGCCGAGAACATGCGCACCTATGACAGCCGCACCTACGAAGGTGCCTACATGGCGGGCGTGATCGCCGGGGCCATGACCAAGTCGAACACGCTCGGCGTGGTCGGCTCGGTGCCGATCCCCGAGGTGCTGCGCAACATCAACAGCTTCACCATGGGCGCGCAAAGCGTCAACCCCAAGATCAAGACCAAGGTCGTGTGGGTGAACGAATGGTTCAGCCCGCCCAAGGAAACCGAAGCGGCCACCTCGCTGATCAACGGCGGAGCCGACGTGCTGTTCCAGAACACCGACTCGCCCGCGGTGCTCAAGACTGCACAGGAAAAAGGCAAGCGCGCCTTTGGCTGGGATTCCGACATGACCGACTATGGCCCCAAGGCCCACCTGGCATCGGCCATCATCAACTGGGGCCCGTACTACATCCAGGCCACGCGCGATGCGCTGGATGGCAAGTGGGCCACGGGCCAGGCCTGGTGGGGCGTGAAGGAAGGCGCGATCGACATCGTGTCCATCGCCGAAGACGTGCCCGCCGACACCAAGGCCAAGGTTGAGGAAATCAAGAAGGGCCTGGCGGACGGCAGCTTCCATATCTGGAAAGGCCCCATCGTGGGCCAGGACGGCAAGGAAGTGCTGGCCAAAGACGTGGTGGCCGACGACAAGTTCCTCGGCGGCGTGAACTTCTACGTCAAGGGCGTGGAAGGCAAGGTGCCCGGCGCAGACAAGAAGTAAAGCTGCCATCGCTGACGCAAAGGGCCGCCTTCGGGCGGCCCTTTGCATGGGGTGCGCAGCGGTGCATGATGTACCCCAAGCATCCCACCCCCCACCATGAGGTCTGCCATGTTCAAGATTCCCCCCATTGCACCCCAGCGCCTGCCCGCGTTGCTGCGTGCCATGCCCAAGGCCGAGCTGCACATCCACATCGAGGGCTCGCTGGAACCCGAGCTGATTTTTGCGCTGGCGCAGCGCAACGGCCTGCCGCTGCCGTACCCCAGCGTGGAGGCGCTGCGCAGCGCCTATGCGTTCACCAACCTGCAGACCTTCCTCGATGTTTACTACGCCGGGGCCAGCGTGCTGCTGCACGAGCAGGATTTTTACGACCTGGCCCGCGCCTATCTGGCGCGTGCCGCGTTGGACAACGTGGTGCATGCCGAGATTTTTTTCGACCCCCAGACCCACACGGCGCGCGGGGTGGCCATCGAGACCGTCATCAATGGCCTGCACCGGGCCTGTGAGGACGCACACACCACGCTGGGCATCAGCGCCTCGCTGATCCTGTGCTTCCTGCGCCATCTCAGTGAAGACGACGCCTTCGCGACGCTGGAGCAGGCGTTGCCTCTGCAGGACAAATTCATTGGCGTGGGCCTGGACAGCAGCGAACTGGGCCATCCGCCGGAGAAGTTCGCGCGCGTGTTTGCTCGCTGCCGTGAGCTGGGTCTGCACGTGGTGGCCCATGCCGGCGAGGAGGGGCCGCCAGCGTACATCTGGAGCGCGCTCGACGTGCTGAAGGCCGAGCGCATCGACCACGGCGTGCAGGCATTCCAGGATGCGGCGCTCATGCAGCGCCTGGCGCAGGAGCGGATTGCGCTCACGGTGTGCCCGCTGTCCAACCAGAAGCTGCGCGTCTTCCCCGACCTGAAAGACCACAACCTGCGCCAGCTGCTCGACGCAGGCCTGTGCGCCACCGTCAACTCCGATGANNGCCTATTTCGGCGGCTACATCAACGACAACTTCACGCAGGTGTTCGCCGCCACCGGAATGACGGCACGCCACGCCTACCAGCTTGCGAGCAACAGCTTCGAGGCCAGCTTTGCCAGCGACGCCGACAAGCGCGTGTGGCAGCACCGGCTCAAGGATGCGTTCGATCGCTTTGTCGAGCACGATTGACGAAGCGATCGTGCGGCGCGGTGGTGTCGAGGGGTCAGGGTGCTGGCGCGATGGCCGCCGCCAGGCGGTCGGCGTAGTCCTGTAGCGTGCTGGCGTCGGGGTTCTTGCGGGGCCAGGTCAGCGCGATGCCGTCGCCTGCATGGCGCGGCACCACATGCATGTGGAAGTGGAAAACCGTCTGATCCCCCTCGCGGCCATTGGCTTGCAGCAGGGTGATGCCCGGCGGGTCGAAGGTCTCCTGGATGGCGCTGGCCACGCGCTGCGCGGTCTGCATGACGGCGGCCGCCTCCGCGGGCGTGATGTCCAGCAGGGTGGCGGCGTGGCGCTTGGTCGCCACCAGCACGTGGCCGGGGTTGACCTGGCCCAGATCCATGAACGCGATGGTCAGTGCATCTTCGTAGACCCGGGCCGCCGGAATCTCGCCAGCCACGAGGCGGCAGAAGATGCATTGGCCCGGAGGGGAGGTGTCAACAAACATGGGCATGATCGGGCTCCTGTAAATGGTCTGTCAATAGTGCCCTCTACAACGCGGGCAGTGCGATTTCGGGGGTGAACGAAGGGGCGGGTCCGAAAGCGTACACAATGCAGCATCCAGTAAAGCATGCCCCAGGCATCGTGCGAGACAGGCCTTTTGGCCGGTCGATCTCCGCCCAACCGTAGGCATATCATGACCCAGACCATCGACCCCAAAGACAACCATTTGCTCGCTGCGCTGCCCGATGCCGAGTGGCAGCGCCTGCAACCCCTCCTGGAGCCGGTCGAGATGCCCTTGGGGCAGGTGCTTTATGAGTCCGGGCAACCGATGAGCCACGCGTACTTTCCCACCACGGCCATTGTTTCCCTGCTCTACGTGATGGAAAACGGAGCCTCGGCCGAAATTGCGGTGGCGGGCTGCGAGGGCGTGGTGGGTATCACGCTGTTCATGGGCGGGGGCACCACCACCAGCCGTGGCGTGGTGCAAAGCGCCGGCAAGGGGGTGCGGCTGAGCGCACAGCGGATCAAGGAAGAGTTCGGCCTTTCCGGCCCGGTGATGCACCTGCTGCTCCGCTATACCCAGGCGCTGATTGCGCAGATGGTGCAGACGGCGGCGTGCAACCGGCACCATTCGCTGGACCAGCAACTGTGCCGCTGGCTGTTGCTCAGCCTGGACCGCCTCCAAGGCAATGAACTGGTGATGACGCAGGAACTCATCGCCAACATGCTTGGCGTGCGCCGTGAAGGCGTGACGGAGGCGGCACTCAAGCTGCAGGCTGCGAACCTGATTCGGTACGCGCGGGGCCATATCAACGTGCTGGACCGCAAGGGTCTGGAGCAGCGCACCTGTGAGTGCTATGCCGTGGTCAAGCAGGAGTACGACCGGCTTTTTCCTGCGGTGCTGGCGCAATAGTCCCGCGCAGCCGGGTTTGCGGTGGGTGCCTGCCTATGTGGGCTGGCAGACAGTGCGCAGGGCGGTTGTGGCGCAGACTGTGCCAGCGGGCGACGCTGCCTTCTGGTGGCGGTGTGAGTCGGGGTGCACCCGCTTCGGTGCAAGGACGTCGCCCACCCATCCAGGACCACCCATTGACCCATGCCAGCAACCATCTGATCGATCTATTGCCGCTTCCTGAGCGCCAGCGTTTCCTTGCGCATTGCGAGCAGGTTCCGCTGGTGATGTCCGAGGTGCTGGGCCGTGCGGCCCGTCCTACGTGTTTTGCCTATTTTCCGGTGGATGGGTTCATTTCCCAGGTCGCGCAGCTCGATGGGCGCCTGGTCCTGGAGGTGGGCATGGTGGGGCGCGAAGGCTTGCTGGGGGCCCAACTGGCGCTCGGCGTGGCCCAGCAGCCACTGCATGCCATGGTGCAAAGTCGGGGGCATGCTTGGCGCAGGGCGGCCGATGCGTTTTGCGCTTTGCTCCAGGACAGCCCCGCATTGAAAGAAGGCGTCCACCGG
>DMZZ01000131.1:0-6606 GCA_003484805.1 Comamonadaceae bacterium
GGTGATCTCGCCGATCAGATCGCTCACACGCTGCACGCTGGCAACAATCTCGTTCATGCTCTGGCCCGCCTCGGCCACTTGCTGCGAGCCAGTTTCGACGTTCTCGACCGAGGCGCCGATGAGCTGCTTGATCTCCTTGGCTGCCTCGGCGCTGCGCCCGGCCAGGCTGCGCACCTCGCTGGCCACCACGGCAAAGCCCCGGCCCTGCTCGCCCGCGCGGGCCGCTTCCACGGCCGCGTTGAGCGCCAGGATGTTGGTCTGGAAGGCAATGCCGTCGATTACACCGATGATGTCGGCGATCTTGCGCGAGCTGTGCGTGATCTCCTGCATGCTGGCCACCACCTGGCCCACCACCTGGCCGCCGCGCGTGGCCGCCTGGGCCGCATTGGCGGCGAGCTGGTTGGCCTGGCGCGCCGTGTCGGCCGACTGCGTGACGGTGGCCGTGAGCTGCTCTATGCTGGCAGCCGTCTGCTGCAGACTGGAGGCCGTCTGCTCGGTGCGCGCCGACAGGTCCTGGTTGCCCATGGCGATTTCGGAGGACGCCAGCGACACCGCCTCAACCCCCGTGCGCACCTCCCCCACCAGGCCGCGCAACCGCGCTGCCATCCCCGACAGCGAGCCCAGCATGTGGCCGAACTCATCCTTGCGCGTGGTGTGAATCTCGCGCGTCAGATCCCCTGCCGCAATGGCGTCGATGGTGGCCACAGCCTCGTCCAGCGGGCGGGTGATGGAGCGCACCAGCAGCCGTGCCATCAGCAGCACAGCCACCAGCACCAGCGCAGCCACGCCCCATGCAATGGCCGCCAGACGGGTGCGCCGCGCGTCGGCCTCGTTGCGCACCTGCGCGCGGCGCTGCTCCAGGGTCTTGACGAAATCGTCCTGCGCCTTGAGATAGGCAGCCACCAGGGGCGTGAGCGTCTCGTCGGCAAAGCGCTGGGTTTCCACGGCATCGCCTGCGCCCTTGAGCTCCCAGGTCTTGGCCGTGGCTTCCAGCACCTTCTTGCGCTCGGCGGCAATGTGCTCCAGGGCACGTTTTTCTTCGGGGTTGGTGGTGTCCTTGGCAATCTCGGCCTGGATTTTGTTGATGCCGCCAATGATCTCCTTCACCCGGGCGTCGTATTGCTGCGCGAGCACCGAGTCGGTGGTCACCGCGCCACCCATCACCATGGTCACGGCGGTCTCGGTGGCGCCGCGCCAGCGCACCGCCGACGTGATGCGTTCCTCGATCACCAGCACATCGGCCATGGCCTGCTCCATGGAAGCCGCAAAACGGTTCAGCAGCACCCCCGCCATCAGCGTCATGATCACCACCACGCCCAGCAGGGTTCCCCACAGTTTGCGGGATACCCGGATATTGTCGAATTGCATGGCCTTTTCCCTCATTTGAATTAGCGCGGACAGGCCCCGATGCCCGCATCCGCAGACCCGATAGCCTACGCCTGCGGCACACCGCCGAGGAGCCTGCAGACACAAGTACAAACCCGTAGAATGGGCCGGTGACTACCTATACCAACGCCGACCTGCACTGCCACTCCGTCGTCTCCGACGGAACCCTGGAACCCGAGGCGCTGGCCGCCCGGGCCAAGGCCAACGGGGTTGATCTCTGGGCATTGACCGATCACGACGAGGTTGGTGGGCAGCAACGTGCCGCCGCCGCCGCCCGGGCGCAGGGCATGGCGTATCTCACCGGCGCTGAAATCTCCGTCACGTTCGCGGGCACCACGGTGCACATCGTCGGTCTGGGGTTTGACGCCCAGGACGAGCGCCTGTTGCAAGGGCTGGCACGCACGCGCGGCGGGCGCGGAGAGCGTGCCCAGGAAATGGCCGAGCAACTGGCGAAGGTGGGCATCCCGGGTGCGTACGAGGGAGCACTGCACTATGTAGGCAACCCCGAACTGATCTCGCGCACCCATTTCGCTCGCTATCTGGTGGAAGCAGGCGTGTGCAAAGACACCTCCGAGGTATTCCGCAAATTTCTCATTGAGGGCAAACCCGGCTTTGTGCCCCATCGCTGGGCCAGCCTGGGCGACGCCGTGCGCTGGATCCGGGACGCGGGTGGCGTGGCCGTGATTGCCCACCCTGCGCGTTACCGGCTCAGCGCCAATGAAGAATTTGCGCTGTTCTCCGAATTCAAGCAGCACGGCGGCCAGGGCGTGGAGGTGGTTACCGGCAGCCATTCGGCGGCCGAAGCCGTGAGCTACGCCGCCATGGCGCAAGAGTTCGGTTTCGCAGCGTCGCGCGGCAGCGACTTCCACAGCCCCGACGAATCCCATACCGATCTGGGCATGCTGCCGCCGCTGCCCGGCCACCTCACTCCCGTCTGGGATCTGCTGGCCGACCGAATCCAGCCCGCACACTGACCATGGCCCAGTACTTCGAAGTCCACCCCGAAAACCCGCAACCCCGGCTGCTCAAGCAGGCCGCCGCCCTGCTGCAAAAGGGCGGTGTGGTGGCCGTGCCTACCGACTCCAGCTACGCGCTGGCGTGCCACCTCGACGACCGCGACGCCGCCGACCTGCTGCGCCGCATCCGCCAGGTGGACGACAAACACCATCTCACGCTCTTGTGCCGCGACCTGTCGGAGCTCTCCAGCTATGCGCGCGTGGACAACCGCCAGTACCGTCTGCTCAAGCTGGCCACGCCAGGCGCCTACACCTTCATACTGGAGGCCACCAAGGAGGTGCCGCGCCGCGTGAGCCACCCCTCGCGCAAGACCATCGGCCTGCGCGTGCCCGAGCACAAGGCACTGCAGGAGTTGCTGGCCCTGCACGGCGCGCCGCTGCTGGCCACCACCCTGATTCCGCCCGGCGAGACCGAGCCACTGAACGACGCGCACGAAATTCGCGAACAGTTCGAGCATGCCCTGGCCGCCGTGGTGGATGCGGGCGCCTGCCCCTCCGAGCCCACGACGGTGATCGACCTCACCCCCATGGGCACGGGCGGCGACCCCGAAGTGGTGCGCGAAGGGCGTGGCAGCCTGCAGGCGCTGGGGCTGTAGCCCCCACAGGCGGGGCCACCACCCGTCGTCTGAGACAATCGCGCGGTGGACCCTTCCAATCTCATCCAAACCGTTCTGATCTACGCCCTGCCGGTGCTGTTCGCCATCACGGTACACGAGGCAGCCCATGGCTACGCGGCGCGCCACTTTGGCGACAACACCGCCTACATGATGGGGCGCATCACGCTCAACCCCATCAAGCACATCGACCCGGTGGGCACCATCCTGATGCCGCTGCTGCTGTACTTCGCCACGTCGGGGGCCTTCCTGTTCGGCTACGCCAAGCCGGTGCCGGTGAATTTCGGCAACCTGCGCAAGCCCAAGCAGCACATGGTCTGGGTGGCTCTGGCGGGGCCGGCATCCAACTTCGCTCAGGCCGTTTTCTGGGCGCTGGTGCTCGTGGCCCTGGTGGGCATGGGCATCGACGAGCGCTTCTTCATCGAGATGGCCCGCGCCGGAGTGCTGGTCAATCTGGTGATGTGGGCCTTCAACCTGTTCCCGCTGCCGCCGCTCGATGGCGGGCGCATTCTGGTCGGCCTGCTGCCCTGGAAGCAGGCGCACATGGTCTCGCGCATCGAACCCTGGGGCTTCTTCATCGTCATGGCACTGGTGATCGCCGGCGTGGTGGGCGCGCTGTGGCTGCGCCCGCTGATGGGCCTGGGCTATGGCGTCATCAACCTGCTGCTCACACCCCTCACTGCCCTGCTGCGCTGACCCCGCTTTTCCCCTTTTTCTGCTGACACCGTTCCCATGAGCACCACGCGCTTTCTCACCGGCATCACCACCACGGGCACGCCCCACCTCGGCAACTTCGTCGGCTCCATCCGCCCCTCGGTGCAGGCCAGCCTGCGCCCCGGCGTGCAGAGCTTTTACTTTCTGGCCGACTACCACGCACTCATCAAGTGCGAAGACCCGGTGCGCATCCAGCGCTCCACGCTGGAGATCGCAGCCAGCTGGCTGGCCGCCGGGCTCGACCCGGAGAAGGTCACCTTCTACCGCCAGTCGGACATTCCCGAGATTCCCGAACTGACCTGGCTGCTGACCTGCGTGACCGGCAAGGGCCTGCTCAACCGCGCCCACGCCTACAAGGCCGCGCAGGACAAGAACGCCGCCGCCGCCCGCGAACAGGACGACGGCGTGACCGCAGGCCTGTTCATGTACCCCGTGCTCATGGGCGCCGACATCCTGATGTTCAAGGCGCACAAGGTGCCCGTGGGGCGCGACCAGGTGCAGCACATCGAGATGGCACGCGACATGGGCGCGAGCTTCAACCACCTCTATGGCGAGCACTTCGTGCTGCCCGAGGCGGTGATCGACGACAACGTGGCTACCCTGCCCGGCCTGGACGGCCGCAAGATGAGCAAGAGCTACGACAACACCATTCCGCTGTTCTCCAGCCGGGAGCAACTCAAGAAGCTCATCGGCGGCATCCTGACCGACTCGCGCGCGCCCGGCGAACCCAAGGACACCGAAGGCTCCGCGCTGTTCCAGATCTACCAGGCCTTCGCCACCGAGGCAGAGACCGCCGCCCTGCGCAAGGCCTACGCGGAAGGCATCGCCTGGGGCGACGCCAAGCAGGTGCTGTTCGAGCGCGTGGACCAGGTCGTCGCGCCGATGCGCGAGCAGTACGAAGCACTCATCCACAACCCCGCGCGCATCGAGGCCACGTTGCTGGCGGGCGCCGAGCGCGCGCGCCAGATCGCCACGCCGTTCATGCGCGAGCTGCGCTCGGCCGTGGGCCTGCGCAGCCTGGTGCAGGCCGCCGCTCCACAAAAGGCCGCCAAGGTGGCCAAGGCCGCGCTGCCAAGCTTCAAGCAGTACCGCGAGAAAGACGGCAAGTTCTACTTCAAGTTCGTCGACGCCGATGGCCGCCTGCTGCTGCAGAGCACAGGCTTCGACGCGCCCAAGGAAGCCGGCCAGGCCATCGCCCAGCTGCAGAAGGACCCGCAGGCCCTGCAGACCCTGGCCGCGCGCCTGGCCCCGGTGGACGGCGTGGCCGCCGCCGACGTGCAGGCCGCGCTGCAGGCGCTGGCGGACGCGGCTGCGGCCGCCTGAACAACTCGCCCATTTCCTCCCCATCCAGGCACCACACGGGCCGTCGGTGCTCCCTGCTGTCGCAGGCGGGCCACGGGTCCGGCGCGCACGATTGCATACACTGCGCCCACCACACCGGGAGACTCCGTCATGCCCCTGCTCGCGCCCGCCCTCTGGGGTTTGTTCGCCACGCTGATTCCGGCCTTGGCCTCCAGCCAGCAACGGCCTGCCTCCCCTGCACCGATGGCCAGGGTGTGGACCAACTCGCTGGGCATGGTCTTTGTGCGCATTCCGGCCGGCAGCTTTCTGATGGGCAGCGCCGAGCCGACCGCCACACTGGCACGCGACTACCCTTCGCTCGAGCGGCGCCGTTTCGATCTGCTGGCCGACGAGGCGCCCGTTCACAGGGTGCGCATCCGCCGCGCCTTCTACCTGGGCCAGCACGAGGTGACGGTGGGGCAGTTCGGCCGATTCGTCGAATCCTCGGGCTACCAGCCTGAATCCGAGGCCGACGGCACCGGCGGCTATGGCTACAACCCGGCCTACGACCCCGCCACCACCGTGCGCGCAGACGCCTTCGAGGGGCGCGACCCGCGCTATTCATGGCGCAACCCCGGCTTTGCGCAAAATGACGACCACCCGGTGGTGAACGTGACCTGGAACGACGCCCAGGCGCTCGCCACCTGGCTCAGTCGCACCGAAGGCCACCGGTACCGCCTGCCCACAGAAGCCGAATGGGAATACGCCTGTCGCGCCGGCACGCGCACGCGCTATCCGCATGGCGACGACCCCGCCGGCCTCACGCGCACGGCCAACACGTTTGATCAGGCAGCGGCCCCCTACTGGGAGCGCTGGCGCGCGCATGCGCTACCGGGCAGCGACGGCCATGCCTTCACCTCACCCGTGGGAAACCATGCGCCCAACGCTTTCGGGCTGCACGACATGCTGGGCAACGTCTGGGAGTGGACTGCGGACTGGCATGGCGACACCTACTACGGCCGCTCACCCCGCAACGACCCGCAGGGCCCCGCGACCGGCACCGTGCGGGTGCGCCGGGGTGGATCCTGGCACACTTGGGCCTTTTATGCCCGCTGCAGCTACCGCAACTGGAACAGTCCGGACACCCGCTACACCCTGGTAGGCATAAGGCTTGTGCGCGAGGAGGAACAGCAGCCCCCTCGCTGAAGCACAATGTCACAAATTCTCCGGCCCATCGCCGCCCCTGCCATGAGTGAAACCACGCTGATCCAGTTGGCCACGCCCTCGCAACGCTCGCTCTGGCACAGCCTTGCGGCAGTCGTGTGCACGCTCGTTGGAACCTACCTGGCATCCCGGTATCTGCAAGGCACCGACGCGCACTCCGACGTGCTGATCTGGATGGAGCAGGTGCTGTTTTCGATTTTGCCCACTGTCGTGGGCATGGTCATCATTCTGCTGTCGTGGCTGACGGACGATGCACGCACCCACCGCAAACCGCCATCCTGGGTCATCACCACGTGCGTACTGTGCTGGTTCAGCCTGGGCCTGGCAATGTTCGGATACCTGTTTCTCACGCGGGAGGGCCTGCTGCGCTG
>DMZZ01000053.1:0-524 GCA_003484805.1 Comamonadaceae bacterium
GGGGGGAGGGCTGGCAGCGGTTCATGGTGTACATCCAGGGGCTGAAGCCGCGATTCTACGGGCGCCGCAAAACAAAAGGCCTCCCGGGGCGGGAGGTCTTTGTGTGCAGATGTCCGTCAGTGCAGTACCAGTACCGGCAGCTTGCTGCGCGCAATGATGCTCTTGGTGTGCGAGCCGAACACGAATTCACCAATGGGGCCACGGCCGTGCGTGACCATCACGATCATGTCGCAACCGGCTTTTTCGGCCTCGTCCATGATGGCCTGGTCCACCGAATAGGCCGTCACATGCGATGCAACGAAGCCCACCCCGGCGGCTTGGGCGCGCTGTGCAAACTGGTCGAGCAGGGACTTGGCGTGGGCTTCGTTCTTCGATGCGTGGCGCTCGATGCGTTCAGCCGAGGTCTGGGCGTCGTTGCTCATCACCGACAGCGGCAGATCGGGTTCGACGACAAACCCCGTGATGGTGGCGCCCAGTTGCTGGGCCAGTTCAATGCTGCCGTCCATGGCGCGGTGGGACAGTTC
>DMZZ01000053.1:623-16888 GCA_003484805.1 Comamonadaceae bacterium
CCGGGTTGCGGCGGGCCGGGGCGGAGTGTGGTGCGGGCAAAGAAAAACCCACCGTGTTTCCAGGGTGGGTTTTTGAATCTGGTGGTGGTACCGGGACTTGAACCTGGGACATCAGCATTATGAATGCTGCGCTCTAACCAACTGAGCTATACCACCGCAAGCCTCAAATTATATAACAAGAAAAATCACTGGTGCGTGAACTGGGCCTTGCGCTTGTTCACAAAAGCGTCCATGCCTTCCTTCTGGTCCTGGGTGGCAAACAGCGAGTGGAACAGGCGGCGCTCGAACATCACGCCGTCGGCCAGCGTGCCCTCGAAGGCGCGGTTGACCGATTCCTTGGCGGCCATCACGGCGAGCTGCGAGAAGTCGGCAATGATCAGGGCGGCGCCCAGGGCTTCGTCCATCAGCTTGTCGAAGGGCACGACGCGGCTGACCAGGCCCGAGCGCTCGGCTTCCACGGCGTCCATCATGCGGCCCGTGAGGCACATGTCCATCGCCTTGGACTTGCCCACGGCGCGCGGCAGGCGCTGCGTGCCACCCGCGCCGGGAATCACGCCGAGCTTGATTTCGGGCTGGCCAAACTTGGCGTTGTCGGCGGCGATGATGAAGTCGCACATCATGGCCAGTTCGCAGCCGCCGCCCAGGGCGAAACCGCTGACGGCGGCGATCACGGGCTTGCGGATGGTGCGGATGGTTTCCCAGTTGCGGGTGATGAAGTCGCCGCCATACGCATCGGCGAAGCTGAACTTGGCCATGGCGGTGATGTCCGCGCCTGCGGCAAAGGCTTTTTCGCTGCCCGTGACGATGATGCAGCCGATCATGGGGTCGGCATCGAAGGCCTTGAGCGCCAGGCCCAGCTCGTCCATGAGCTGGTCGTTCAGCGCATTGAGCTGCTTGGGGCGGTTGAGGGTGATGATGCCGACCTTCTCGGCTTCGGTGCGTACTTCGATGACTTCGTAGGCCATGGTGTCTTCCTGTCGTTGTAACAAAACCTTGAAACTATACCCAAGCGCCTCTCAGTGGGCGTCGAGCCAGCGGGCGGCCTGGGTGGCATCGGTGACGCCGAGCGAAATGGTGTCGGCTGCGGGCCGCTCGGCGCTGCGCTTGCGGCCGGTGGGGGTGGGCAATGCCAGCGCCAGTGGCAGCCGCAGCAGGCGACGGTCGCGCGCCACCAGCGCGGTCACGGTTTTTTCAGTGCCGGCATACAGGGCAATGTCGTCGAGCTTGCCGATGCGCCAGCCCTGGCCCTGTACCTCGATGCCAATCCATTCGTCGCCTGCCGCCATGCCTGCCTGCTCGGCCAGCCCGCCGCGCAGCACGGTCTTGATTTGCACGGCGCTGTTTTCGCTCACGCGCAGGCCCAGGCGCTGCGCCGTCGGTGCGTCTTCCTGCTTCACGGCAATGCCATGGGCGCCGAGCAGTTCTTCCAGCGGAAGTTCGGCGGTGCTGTGCACCCAGGCGTCCAGTTCGGCATCGAACGGGCGGCCGCCCAGTGTGTGCAGCACCGCGCGCAGGGTGGCCTCGTCCATCGGGCCGCCAGCGCAGCGCTGCCACAAGGCGCGCATCACCGCATCCAGCGTGGTGCGGCCCTCGCGGCGCAGGGTGAGGTCCAGGCACAGGGCCACCAGCGCACCCTTGGTGTAGTAGCTCACCGTGGCGTTGGGCGTGTTTTCGTCCTGTCGGTAGTACTTGATCCAGGCGTCAAAGCTGGCCTGCGCCACGGTCTGCACCTGGCGGCCGGGGGTCTGCAGCACCTGGTTGATGGTTTTCGTCAGCAGTTTGAGGTAGCCGCCGTAGTCCAGCAGGGCGGCGCGGCGCAGCAGCAGGTCGTCGTAGTAACTGGTGAATCCCTCGAAGAACCACAGCAGCTGCGTGTAGTTCTCCTGCGCGTAGTCGTAGCGGGCGAATTCCGCGGGGCGCAGGCGCTTGACGTTCCAGGTGTGAAAGTATTCGTGGCTGATGAGGCCCAGCAGCGTGGTGTAGCCCTCGCCCGCATGCGGCGGTGTGGTGCGCGGCAGGTCGCGCCGGGCGCAGATGAGCGCGGTGGAGTTGCGGTGTTCCAGCCCGCCATAGCCGTCATCAACCACATTCAGCATGAACAGGTAGTTCTTGAACGGCGGCTTTCCTTCGCCATGCCAGAAACGGATGGCGGTTTCGCAGATGGTGCGGGTGTCGGCCACCAGCCGCTTGCCGTTGAACGACGGCGCCGCGCCCGCCACCACGATGCGGTGCGGCACGCCGCAGGCGGTGAAGCGCGCGCTCCAGAACGGGCCCATCTCGACCGGGCTGTCGGCCAGTGTGTCGTAATCATCGGCGCGGTAGATGCCGAAACCCTGGGCATCCGCCTTTAAAGGAAAAAGGCCGGTAGCGCACGACCATTGTGCGTTATCAGCTATGTTTTCAGGAGCAATAATTTCCAGTGTGCAGGGCTGGTCGGTGTGGCCCTCGGCGCGCAGGCACAGACTGGTGCCGTTGAAGAAGCCGCGCGCGGCGTCGAGCCAGGCGGTGCGCACCGACGCGTCGCAGGCGTACACCGCGTAGTGCAGCACCAGCGGCTTTCCGCTCTGGCAGGCCACCCGCCAGCGGTGCTTGTCGAGCTGCTGCAGCGCCAGCGCCTTGCTGCCCTGGCGGGCCTGCAGGTTTTGCAGGTTCTTCGAGAACTCGCGTACCAGGTAGCTGCCCGGAGTCCACACCGGCAGCGACAGCTCCTGCTGCGCGGCGGGCTCTGCCACGGTCAGGGTGACGTAAAACAGGTGGTTGTGCGGGTCAGGGGCCTCGATGCGGTAGTGAACCGGGGTGTCAGCGGTGCGGCGTGCGGGCATGGGCGGTGGCGGGGCGCGGTGGGAGCGAGCGGGGCGTCAGCCTTCGCTGCCCGCATCGGCCAGGCGTTTTTCAACTTCCTGCGCATTGATGGCGCCGGGCACGCGTGCGCCGTTGGTGAAGATCAGCGTGGGCGTGCCTGTGATCTTGTGTTTTTTGCCAAAAGCCAGGTTGCGTTGCAGGGCGCTGGTGTCGCAGGTGGCTGGGGCCGGGGCCTTGTCACGCACCATGTAGTCCTGCCAGGCGGCCACGCGGTCTTTGGCGCACCAGATGTTGCGCGACTTTTCGACCGAATCGGGGCTCAGGATGGGGTAGAGGAACAGGTAGACAGTGACGTTGTCCACGTTTTGCAGGTCGCGCTCGAAGCGCTTGCAATAACCACAGTTGGGATCTTCAAACACGGCCAGCTTGCGCTTGCCGTCGCCGCGCACGATGGTGAAGGCGTCCTTGATCGGCAGCGCCGCAAAATCGACGGCGGTCAGCTTGGTGATGCGGTCTTCGGTGAGGTTGCGGCGGGCCTTGGTGTCGATCAGCTCACCCTGGATCAGGTAGTTGCCCTTGGCGTCGGTGTAGAACAGGTCGGTGCCGATGCGCACTTCGTACAGGCCGGGCATGGCCGTGGACTGGACTTCGTCGATTTTTTCGAGTTGCGGAATGCGCTCGGCCAGGGTCTTGCGGATGGCGGCTTCCTGTGCGGTGGCGGACAGGCTCAGGGTCAGCGCGGCGGCGGCCAGCAGGGTGGGGATCAGATGCATGGTGTTCTCGTCAAGGGTTTCGGGTGGGGCAGTAGAGGAGGGCCAGCCCGTTGGAGTGCGGGCGCGTCAATGCGTTCCCATGGCCTGGCGGGCCATCCATTCCTTCAGGGGGCCGCTGCGCTCGAAGCCTTTCATGCCCCAGTTGCGCAGTTGCTGCCAGGGTCCCTCGGGACGCGAAAAAAGTTGCTGCAGGCCGTCTGTGGCTAGCCCCATGGGTAGCAGGGCGGTCTTGCGCTCGCGTTCGTAGCGGCGCAGCAGGCGCAGGTCGGACACGCTGCGCCAGGTGTCGCGCCCGGCCAGCACGCGCGCCAGCACCTGCGCGTCGCCCAGGCCCAGGTTCAGCCCCTGGCCGGTGAGAGGGTGCACGTTGTGCGCCGCGTCGCCCGCCAGCACCCAGCTGGCGGGGGCGGCCGAAGGCAGGGCGCCGCACCAGTGGCGTGCCCGCGCCTGCTGCAGCGGCCAGGCCACACGGTCGCTGGTGGTGCGCAATGCGCCCAGCGCGCCCTGGCTGGCGGCCTGCAAGCGCTGGGCAAAGGTTTCCGGGTCAAGGGCCAGCAGGTCTATGGCCTGCTGCGGCGCGACGGACCAGACCACGGCCACGGCGCTCCCGTCTGCACCATCCAGCGGAAGGAAGGCCAGGATGCTGCCATCGGGCGCGAACCATTGCCGGGCGACCTGGCCGTGGGGCTTCTCGCATGCCAGCCGTGTGGCGATGGCGTGGTGGGGATAGGGTGCCACGTCGAATTCGGCACCGAATTCCTCGCGCGTGCGGCTGGCGCGGCCTTCGCACACCACGGTGAGGGGCGCGGCCACCGGGGCCTGCACCACTTCCACCTGGGGCTGGAAGCGCACGGCCTCCTGCAGGCGGGCTTCGAGCGCGGGTACATCGACGATCCAGGCCAGCGCGGCCACGCCCTGGGCAGTGGCGTCGAAATGCACCTCGCCGTCCTGGTCGCCCGCCACCTGCATGTGCGCCACCGGGGTGGCGTGCTGGGCGTCGGGCCAGCTGCGCAGCGATTCGAGCAGCTGGCGTGAGGCGGCATTCAGCGCATAGGCCCGCACGTCGGAAATTGCCGGGTTGGCTGGGCCAGGGCTGGCCACCAAGGCCACGTTGAGTCGCTCGCGCGCTAGCAGCAGTGCCAGCGTGCGGCCCACCACGCCCGCGCCGCGGATACAGATATCGAAGGATTGCGCCATCCAGGGATTGTAGGAGGGCGCCCCGGGCCTTCCGGACATGGGGCCATCGGTATGCTTCGGGTTCCCGTTTTCACGCAGCGAGCCCATGACCGTGACCTTTCACCCCGAATCCGACCTGCAGGGCAGCATTGCGCGCCTGTTCGTCCATCCCGTGAAATCCTGCGCCGGCACCGAGGTGCGCGAAGCCCTGTTGACCGAAGCCGGGTTGGAACCCGACCGTGCCTGGATGGTGGTCGATGCCCAGGGCGTGTTCCTGACCCAGCGTACGCTGCCGCGCATGGCGCTGGTCCGGCCCGAAGTCGCGGGGGATGCGCTCGTGCTGCGGGCCCAGGGCATGCCGGACCTGCGCCTGGATGCCGACGCAGCACCGGTGCCCGCCACCGTGACGGTGTGGAACGACACCGCGCCCGCCTGGGACACGGGCGACGCCGCAGCGCGCTGGTTCAGCGCCTTTCTGGGCCAGCCCTGCCGCCTGGTGCGCTTCGATCCGGCGCACCTGCGCCTCTCCAGCAGCGATTGGACCGGGGGGCTGGAGGCCCCCAACCGATTCAGCGACGGGTTTCCGCTGCTGGTGGCCAGCGAAGCCTCGCTCGACGACCTGAACCAGCGCCTGCAGGCTGCAGGCCATGCCACCGTGGGCATGGAGCGCTTTCGCCCCAACGTGGTGTTCGCGGGGATGCAGGCGCATGACGAAGACCGTGTGGACAGGGTCCGCATCGATGCGGGCGCGGGGCAGGAAGTGCATCTGCAACTGGTCAAGCCCTGCGCACGCTGCCCGATCCCCGACATCGACCCGGCGACGGCGCTAAGCCGCCCTGCCGTGGGCGACACCCTGCGCACCTACCGCCAGGACAAGCGGCTGGCTGGCGCCATCACTTTCGGCATGAATGCCATCGTGCGCCAGGGTGCGGGCCAGGTGCTGCGCGTGGGCCAGGCCATCGCCGCCGACCTGTGCTTTGACTGACGCTGCGGGACTTTGGGACGGGGGCCGTAAAATCGAAGGTTTTCCCCCAGAACACCAGAAAGCCCTGCCATGAGCCTGAAATGCGGCATCGTGGGCCTGCCCAACGTCGGCAAGTCCACCCTCTTTAACGCGCTGACCAAGGCCGACATCGCCGCCGAGAACTACCCTTTCTGCACCATCGAGCCCAACACGGGTGTGGTGGAGGTGCCAGATCCGCGACTGCAACAGCTGGCCGAGATCATCTCGCCCGAACGCATCGTGCCCGCCATCGTCGAGTTCGTGGACATTGCCGGCCTCGTGGCCGGCGCCTCCAAGGGCGAAGGCCTGGGCAACCAGTTCCTGGCGCATATCCGCGAGACCGACGCGATCGTCAACGTGGTGCGCTGCTTTGAAGACGACAACGTGATCCACGTCGCCGGCCGCGTCGATCCGATCTCGGACATCGAAGTCATCCAGACCGAGCTGTGCCTAGCGGACCTGAGCACCGTCGAGAAGGCGCTCAACCGCTACAGCAAGGCCGCCAAGAGCGGCAACGACAAGGAAGCGGCCAAGCTGGTGCAGCTGCTCACGCCCATCCAGGCCGCGCTGGACCAGGGCAAGCCGGCCCGTACCGTGCCTGTGAGCAAGGAAGACGCGCCGCTGCTCAAGCCCTTCTGCCTGATCACGGCCAAGCCCGCCATGTTCGTGGGCAACGTGAGCGAGGACGGGTTCGAGAACAACCCCCTGCTCGATCGCCTGAAGGAATACGCTGCCGCCCAGAATGCGCCTGTGGTGGCCATCTGCGCCAAGATGGAATCCGAAATGGCCGAGATGAGCGACGAAGACCGTGACATGTTCCTGGCCGAGATGGGGCAGAGCGAGCCGGGCCTCAACCGCCTGATCCGCGCCGGCTTCAAGCTGCTGGGCCTGCAGACCTACTTCACCGCGGGTGTGAAGGAAGTGCGCGCCTGGACCATCCACGTGGGCGACACCGCACCGCAGGCCGCAGGCGTGATCCACGGCGACTTCGAGCGTGGCTTCATCCGCGCCCAGACCATCGCCTTCGACGACTTCATCCAGTACAAGGGCGAGCAGGGCGCCAAGGACGCGGGCAAGATGCGCGCCGAGGGCAAGGAATACGTCGTCAAGGACGGCGACGTGATGAACTTCCTGTTCAACGTCTGACCCCGCGCGCTGACGCTTGCGCCAGTGTCCGGCCGCCCCTGGCGCACCTTGTTGGAGGCGCGGTGGCGGCCGTATTTTTTTCGTGGCCAGTGCAGCGGTACCCGCTGCGTTTCTTGGGTTGATCCATGAACACCGGAATCGTCTACGCCGCGCTGGCCTACCTCTCCTGGGGGCTNNTGCTGGCGGTGCGCCGGCAGTGGGCGTGGATGCGCGAGGTGCTGCGTCAGCCGCGCGTGCTGGGCGCTTTCGCCCTGTCGGCACTGCTGCTGGCGGCCAACTGGCTGACCTATGTCTGGGCGGTGAACAACGGCCATGTGGTCGATGCCAGCCTGGGCTACTTCATCCTCCCGCTGGTCAATGTGGCGTTGGGCTATGTGTTCCTGCACGAGCGGCCCCAGCCCGGGCAATGGCTGGCGGTGACCGTGGCCGCCGCGGGTGTGCTGTGGTTGACCGTGCTGACCGGGCGGCTGCCCTGGATTGCCTTGGTGCTGGCGCTCAGTTTCGGTTTCTATGGCCTGCTGCGCAAGGTGGCGGTGCTGGGTGCGCTGGAAGGCCTGACCCTGGAGACCGTTCTGCTGGCACCTGTGACCATGGCCGTGCTCGGCGTATGGGCCTGGCAGGGGCAGGGTGCGCTGGTGCAGGGGGATGCCTCCACCCTGGGTTGGCTGGTGCTGGCCGGTCCGGTCACGGCGATCCCATTGCTATGGTTTGCGGCGGGTGCACGCCGGATTCCGCTGGCCACCATGGGCATCCTGCAGTACATCGCGCCCAGCCTGCAGCTCGCGCTGGGCGTGTGGCTGTTCCACGAGGCGTTCGATGTCTCGCGCCTGGCGGGCTTCGTGCTGATCTGGGCTGCGCTGCTGGTGTACACGCTCGAAGGCTGGTGGGTGCGCCGCCGCGCCGTGCCTGTTTGAGGGGACCGATGCAGCTCGGCGGCGATACAGATGGATACTGGAAAACCCGCAGTGGACCGGGGGTGGTTCTTCGTAAGATGCCGTGTTCACCTATGTGGGGCGTCCGGGCGCACGGAGCCCTTGATCCTGGCGTGAGCCAAAATCCGGGGTCTGCATTTCCTTGCAGCCTGCTTTTGCGGAGGTTTTCAGGAAAAAATGTAACAGTTGGTGCGTCCAGCGGGTGCTGCGGCAGGTGCGCAGCCCGTGTGTTTTTCTGCTGTCGGCCCGGTAGGGCGGTTAGGGGCTGAAATTTTCTGAGATGTTGCCGGTTTTTCCTGACGACTGACTGTTCTTTCACACGTTCAAAACCTATGGGCGCCGCCACCATCATGTCCCTGTTTTTTGGACGTGGAAAACCGTCGTTCTCGAGCACGGACGTTTTCCCATTGACCGACGCCATCATGGAATTTGATGATTCGTCGGCAGAGGTCGCTCACCGTGCGCGCAGGCAGTCGGATGCGAGCCGGCTCAAGGGCAAACACACGAATGCGCAGAAATGGCTGATCGTCATGGGCCTGATCGGCCTGTTCCTGCTGGCTGCCGTGGTTTTCCACGCCCTGGGCATGGTGCGAACCAGCACCCTGTATGTGCTCATGGGGTGCATCGTTTTCTTCGTGACGGCGTTTTTCTGGCTGTTCAAGAGCGGCACGCATTTGCGGTTTCGCGAGAAGCGGCTCAAGTTGCCGATCGTCGTGGCGGCCCTGACCAGCATGCTGCTGCTGGTCTACCTGGACCCGGTCATGCAGGTTCTGGTGGCCCCTTTCAGTTTTGTGGCCATCGCGTATGGCATGTACCGGATCTCGCGCGGCAAGGCGTTTCTGCTGGTGTTCGGCCTGCTGGCCGGGTACGCCCTGGTCATGGCGCTGCATTACGCGGAGCAGCAGAACGACGCGTTGCTGAAGCTGGAATTGCTCCATTTCGTGTCGCTGGCGGTGGCCATGCCCGCCTTTGTGTATCTGATCGGCAAGGTGCAACTGCTCCACCGCATCCTGCACCGTGCGAGCCGCAAGCTCAAGAACATCCAGGAAGACGCCCAGCGCGACACGCTGCTGGGCTGCTTCAATCGCCGCTACATCGTCGCNNTGATCGATCTGGACCATTTCAAGCGCATCAACGACGAACTGGGGCACCTGGGCGGCGACGAGGTGTTGCGCTCGTTCGCTCGCGTGGCGCAGGAGAACGTGCGGGCGGGCGATCTCTTCGGGCGCTATGGCGGCGAGGAATTCCTGCTCATCTTCCCGGCCACGTCGCTGCTGCCCGCGCTCAATACCTGTGAACGCATCCGAGCCCAGGTTGAATCGCATCCCTGGAAGGGGCTGCTCCAGAGCCGGGTGTCGGTGTCCATCGGCGTGACGCAGTACATCCCCGGAGAATCGGTGCTGGAGTTCTTTTCGCGCTCTGATACGGCGATGTATATGGCCAAGGAAGGGGGGCGCAACCAGGTGGTGGTGGAGGAGCCGGTGCGCAAAGGCGATCCCTCGGTCACGGTGTCCCTCATGGACGAGGATTCCGACATGCCTGTCCCGGGCTCCCCCGCAGGCTTTCCGATGCGGGATGCCAGCCGGTGGCCTTCCAAGGCTTGATAGGGCGTTTTTCGCCGTCTGTATTGCGCTCCTGGCTATCGATTGAATAGCAAATGCGTGCGAACCCGGTGGCGTCCCACGCCTGCCTGCGGTTTCCTTGACGGGAGCGGTTGACACGCACCAAGCAGCGGCCACACTGCAAGGCCTTGGCGTAAGAACGTGTTTACGATCTCGCAGGGGCCGCGTTGGATCGCAATCGGGATGAGTGGATGCTTCGGATGCGCCGCATGGGCCGGTGCCCATGCAAGCAGGCGGGGCGTCCAATCGCCCGATTTCGCTCCAACCCAAAGGGCAGTGGCCTTTGCGGGCGGTCTGCGGCGTTTCGGCGCTGGTGGATAGCCGGGCTATCCACTGCGCACCGCGCCTTGCATCCCATCCCGCAAAGACCGCTGCGCGACCCCTGGGAGATCGTAAACACGTTCTAAGGTACGGCAACCAAGGCTTGATTGCATGCATCCCCTCTCCGACAACGATCCCCTGCGGGGGCAGTCCGGTGCCCCTGCGGTGTTTCACGCACGGGGGCTGGGCAAGACCTACCACACCGGCGCTGTGGATGTGCGCGCCCTGCACGATGTGGACCTGGACATCGTGCGTGGTGAGTTCATCGTGCTGCTGGGGGCTTCGGGCAGTGGCAAATCCACCTTGCGCAACATCCTGGGCGGGCTCGATGTGCCGTCCGAGGGCGATGTCTGGTTCGCCGACCACCGGCTGACCGGCGCCAGCGAGGCTGATCTGACGGCCTACCGGCGCGAGCACGTGGGCTTCGTGTTCCAGTTCTACAACCTCATCCCCAGCCTGACGGTGCGCGAGAATCTGGCGCTGGTGACCGACATCGCGCCCGACCCCATGCCGATCGACGAGGCCATCGCCATGGTGGGGCTCACGCCGCGCCAGCACCACTTTCCGGCACAGCTTTCGGGCGGCGAGCAGCAGCGCGTGGCCATTGCGCGCGCCATCGTCAAGCGCCCCGAGGTGCTGCTGTGCGACGAACCCACAGGCGCGCTCGACTACCAGACCGGCAAGATGGTGCTGGAGGTGATTGCCCGCATCAACGCCGAACTGGGCACCACCGCCGTGGTCATAACGCACAACGCCGCCATCGCCGCCATGGCCGACCGCGTGGTCTACCTGGGCGACGGCACCATCTTGCGCGTGGAGCGCAATGCGCACCGCGTATCACCGTCGGAGCTGTCCTGGTGATGTTATTGGCCGTCGCGATCACATGAAAGCCCTCGACCGCAAGCTGCTGCGCGACCTGCGGCGCATGTGGAGCCAGGCGCTGACCATCGCGCTGGTGGTGGCCAGCGGCCTGGGCGGTTTTGTCTCCAGCCTGTCGGCGGTCGATTCGCTGGCAATTGCCCGCGACCGCTTTTATGCCCAGGGGCATTTTGCCGATGCGTTTGCTGTGGTCAAGCGCGCGCCGCTGGCGCTGGCCGAGGTGCTGCGCGGCGTGCCGGGTGTGGCCGATGTGCAGACCACGGTGGAGCAGGTGGTGCGTGTCGAGATGGCGGGGCTGGCCGATCCGATCATCGGCCAGCTGATTGGGCTGGATCTGCGCCAGCCGCCGCGCATGAACCGGGTGATCGTGCACACCGGCCGTGCCCTGGAGTCGGCGGGCACCGGGCAGGGGCGCAGCGAGGCGGCCATCGATGCGCTGGTCTCCGACGGCTTTGCCAGCGCACGCGGCCTGCGCCCGGGCGACGAGTTGACAGCGCTGGTCAACGGCAAGCGCCGTCAGCTGCGCATCGTGGGCACGGCGCTCTCGCCCGAGTTCATTTTTGCAGGCATGGCAGGCATGCCCGACATGCGGGGGTTTGGCGTGTTCTGGGTGGACCGCGAGGCCCTCGCGGCGGCCTATGACATGCAGGGGGCCTTCAATCGTGTGGTCATCAAGCTGGCACCCCAGGCCTCGGAGCCGACGGCGCTGGACGCGCTCTCGCGCCTGCTCGCGCCGTATGGCGGGCGTGACGCCCACGGCCGTGCCGACCAGACCTCGCACGCGATGCTGGACAGCGAAATCCAGCAGCAGCGCGTGATGGGCACCATGCTGCCGGCCATCTTCCTCGCGGTGGCAGCGTTCCTGCTGCATGTGGTGCTGTCGCGCCTGGTGGCCACGCAGCGCGAGCAGATCGCCGCGCTCAAGGCGCTGGGCTATGCCAATGCCGCTATTGCCGGGCACTACCTCAAGCTGGTGGCGGTCATCGTGCTGCTGGGCCACTGGATGGGCGCGCTGATCACGGGGCTGTATGCCGAGTTTTTCCGCTTTCCCGTGTTTGCGCACCATACGGCTCCCTGGCTGCTGCTGGTGGGCGGCGGTGTGACCGGTGCCACGGCCCTGCTGGGCACGCTCAGCGCCGTGGGTGCCACGGTGCGCCTGGCACCAGCCGAGGCCATGCACCCGCCTGCGCCGGGCCAGTATCGCCGCACGGTGCTTGAGCGCCTGGGGGTGCGCGGCATGCCTGCGGCGCTGCGCATGGTGCTGCGCAACATGGAGCGCCGCCCCTTGCGCACCGCGCTCACGATGGGCGGCACGGCGGCGGCCGTGGCCATTGTGGTCATGGGCAATTTCTTCCGTGACGCCATCGACCACATCGTGGACACCACCTTTCAGCTGTCCATGCGCAGCGATGTGAACGTGTGGATGGTCGAGCCGGTCGATGCGCTGGCTGGCCTGCAATTGCAGCGCCTGCCCGGGGTGACCGGGGTTGAACCCGGGCGCTCGGTGCCGGTGCGGCTGCTGTATGGCCACCGCAGCGAACGCGTGGGCCTGCAGGGCGTAGCACCCACGGCCCAGTTGCAGCGCATCATTGATGTCGACGGGCGTCAGGTGCGCCCGAATGGCGACGGCCTGCTGCTGACCGACCGGCTGGCCGACAAGCTGGGAGCGCGCGTGGGCGATACGGTGCGCGTGGAGGTGCTCGAAGGCCGCCAGCGTACGCTGGATGTGCGTGTGGATGCCACCGTGCGCGAGATGATGGGCCTGAACGCCTACGTGCCGCGCGCCACCCTCAACCGCTGGCTGCACGAGGGCGACGTGGCCTCGCAGTTTGCCGTGGCGCTGGAGCCGGGCTCCGAGCCCCGCTTTCTGGAGGCGACCAAGGCCCTGCCCCGCGTGGCGGGGGCTTTCAGCAAGGCGACCTTGCTGCGCAACATGGAAGATGTGAGTGCGCGCAATGTGCGCATCATGAGCACCATCCTCACGCTGTTTGCCTCGGTGATCGCGGTCGGCGTGGTCTATAACAATGCGCGCATCGCACTGGCCGAGCGCACCTGGGAGCTGGCCAGCCTGCGCGTGCTCGGGTTCACGCGCGGTGAGGTTTCGGCCCTGCTGCTGGGCGAGCTGGCCATCGGCATCGCGCTGGCCTTGCCGCTGGGCATGGTGATGGGATGGGGGCTGGTGCATTTGCTGGTGGAACTGCTCAAGAACGACCAGTTCCTGTTCCCGGTGGTGATCAGCGCACGTACCTATGCCGTGGCCGGACTGTGCGTGGTGGCGGCGGGCCTGGCCAGCGCGCTGGTGGTGCGCCGACAGATCGACCGGCTGGACATGGTGGGCGCGCTCAAGACGCGTGAATGAGGCTGAATCAACAAGGTGGTAACCTGGCAATGCAGAAAAAGACGGTGTGGATGGGCGCGGGGGCAGTGCTGCTGCTGGGCGTGTTGCTGGCCTGGGCCTTTGCCCCGAGGCCGCAGGAGGTGGAGGTGGCTGCCGTGGTGCAGGGGCGCTTCGAGGCCGGCATTGACGAAGATGCCCGCACCCGCCTGCGCGACCGCTACGCCGTCTCGGCGCCGCTGGCAGGGCGGCTCGAACGCATGGCCCTGCGCGAGGGCGACGCCGTGCAGGCCGGAGACGTGGTGGCGCGCATTCAACCGGCCCTGCCCGCGCTGCTGGACGAGCGCGGCCTGCGCGAGCAGCAGGCGCGCGTGGCAGCCGCTCAGGCCGGTGTGCAGCGCGCCGCCGTGCGCAGCGAGCGCAGCCGCACCGAGCAACTGGCACAGCAAGGCTTTGTGGCCCCCACGCGGCTCGACGCCGAACGCCTGGCAGTGGAAGTCGCGCGCAAGGACGTGGATCTGGCCGGGCAGGAGCAGCAGGTGGCGCGGGCCGACCTGGCCCAGGCCCGTGCCGCGCTGGACGTGGTGCAGCGCCCGGGCGGCGCCGCGGGGACGCGGGCCTTTGAGGTGCGCGCGCCCGTGGCGGGCCGCGTGCTGCGCGTGGCGCAGGCGAGCGAGGGCATGGTGGGGCTGGGCACCGTGCTGGTCGAGGTCGGCGACACTGCGCAACTCGAAGTGGTGGCGCCGCTGCTGTCCACCGATGCACTGCAGGTGCGCCCGGGCAGTTCCGTGCGCATCGAGCGCTGGGGTGGCCCCGGCACACTGCAGGGACGGGTGCGCAGCGTGGAGCCGGCCGCGTTCACCAAGGTCTCGGCCCTGGGGGTGGAAGAGCAGCGCGTGAACGTGCTGATCGACCTGACCAGCCCGCCCGCACAGTGGGCCGCCCTGGGTGACGGCTACCGCGTGGTCGTGCGCGTGCTCACGCGCGAGGCCGAAGGCGCCACCCTGGTGCCCGTAAGCGCCCTGTTCCCGCTGCCCGTCGCCAACGGTTCGGCGCCACCCGCCGCAGAACCCGCTGCACCGCGCATGGCCGTTTTCGTGGTCGATGAAGGGCGTGCCCGGCGCGTGCCCGTGGTCCTGGAAGCGCGCGGCGGCACGCACGCCTGGGTGAAGGAAGGGCTGCAGGCGGGCGCGCAGGTGGTGGTGTACCCGCCCGCCGCGCTGGCCGATGGTGGCCGCGTGCGGCTGCGCGCACCGTGACGGAGCCCCGGGGCGTGGACCTGCGCACAGACTACGCTGCCGCCGAGCGGCGCCTGCGTGCGCTGCAACAATGTCCGCAGGCCTTTGGCCACCCGGTGGATTCGGTGGAATGGATCGAAACCCACATCTCGTGGCTGCTGCTGGCGGGGGAATTTGTTTACAAGTTCAAGAAGCCGCTGAAGCTCGACTTCCTGGATTTCAGCACCTTGGCGCTGCGCTGCGTGGCCTGCGCGGAGGAGCTGCGCATCAACAGACGCACTGCGCCCGACCTTTACCTCGGCCTGGTGGCACTGGTGGGCAGTACGGCGGCGGACCTGCGCCTGCTGCCGCTGGACGAGGCGCCTTCAAATGCCGAGCCCGCTGTGCGCATGCGGCGCTTTGATCAGGCTGCGCTGCTCAGCCAGGCGCTGGAGCGGCAGGCGCTGACACCCGCGCACATCGACGCGCTGGGGCGGCATGTGGCGCGCTTCCATGGCGATGCGGCCGTGGCCCGGCCCGGTCAGGGCTGGGGCATGGCACAGGCGGTGCGCGCGCCGGTGCAGGACGGCCTGGCTGCCCTGCAGAGGATGGCGGCCGATGCACCGGACCTTGCGCCGCTGCTCGGCCCGGTGGCGCAGTGGTGCGCGCAGCAGGGCGCTGCGCTGGCGCCGGTGTTTGCGCAGCGCCTGGACGCAGGCCGGGTGCGCGAATGCCATGGCGACCTGCATCTGGCGAACCTGGTGCTCTTGGGCGGTGCGCCGCAGCTGTTCGATGCCATCGAATTCAACCCCGCGCTGCGCTGGATCGACTGCGTGGCCGACATCGCCTTTCTGGCCATGGACCTGGAGGCGCGCGGCCGCGCCGACCTGGCCTGGCGCTTTCTCAACGCCTGGCTGGAATGCACCGGCGACTATGCGGGCCTGCCGGTGCTGGATTACTACCGCGTCTACCGCGCCCTGGTGCGGGCCCGCGTGGCGGGGCTGCGCCTGGCGCAGACCACGGGGGACGCGCGCGTCGGCTGCCTGCAGGAGCAGCGGCGCTACCTGGAACTGGCTCTGCGCTTCACCCAGCCCCGGCCGGTGGCGCTGTGGCTGGCGCACGGCTTCTCGGGATCGGGCAAGAGCACGCAGTCGCTGGCGCTGGTCTGCCAGCGCGGCATGGTGCGCGTGCGCGCCGACGTGGAGCGCAAGCGCCTGTTCGGCCTGGCGCCAGAGGATGGCAGCAGCGCCGTGCCCGGCGGCATCTACACGCAGGATGCCTCGCGGCGCACGCACGAGCGGCTGGCGCAGGTGGCGTGCTGGGCGCTGGGTGCAGGCCATGCCGTGCTGGTGGATGCCACCTTTCTGAATCCGGCGATGCGGGCGCAGTTCATCGCGCTGGCGCGGGAGCTGCGGGCGCCGTGCCGCATCCTGTGCTTCGAGGCGCCGCTCGACGTGCTGCGCGAGCGCGTGCGCGCCCGCCAGCAGGCCGGGGACGACGCCTCCGAGGCCGATGTGCAGGTGCTGGAGTCGCAGTGGGCGGCGGCCCGGCCGCTATCCATCGACGAGGAGACGCTGGCCGTGCATGTGGACACGACCCGGATGGTGGACTGGGATGCGCTGTTGCCGTCCGGGCTGGCTACAGCCCCACCGGGCCGGGCATGAAGTGCAGCAGCGCCGCCGTCATGACGAGGTAGCGGAAGAACTTGCCGATGGCCATGTACACCATGCACGGCCAGAACGGCAGTTGGAGCCNNGAGCGCGCCGCTCGGTGCGGCTGAGCTCGCGTGCCGGTTGGGCATCGGCGCTGGGCGGGTGGCCAGCGCGCCGGTGGCGCCGTGCCGCATCCCAGGCGCGGTGCGCGCCCAGTCCCATCCACCAGCTCACACCACCGCCCAGGGTGTTGCCTGCGGTGGCCACCAGGATGGCGGGCCAGAACAGTTCGGGGTTGAGCTTGATGAGGCCAAACACGGCTGGCTCGGACCCCATGGGCAGCAGGGGGGCGGAGATGAAGGCGACGACAAAGAACGTGCTCAGGCCGAACTGCGGCAGGGCCAGCC
>DMZZ01000300.1:0-7986 GCA_003484805.1 Comamonadaceae bacterium
TGTAGGGCGGGCGCACCTTGTCGACTTCGCCCACCAGCGCAGCGGGGCCGATGAGGTAACCCAGACGCACCCCGGCCAGGCCGAACTTGGAGAGCGTGCGCATCAGCAGCACATGGCTGTTGCGCTGCGGCTCGGCGCGCATGCGGTCCAGCCAGGTGCGGCTTGCAAAGGGCTGATAGGCCTCGTCCATGATGACGATGCCGCCCACCGTGGCCGCAGCGTCGATGATGCGCTGCACCACCGCCGCGTCCCACAGCGTGGCCGTGGGGTTGTTCGGGTAGGCGATGTGCGTGATGGCGGGCCGGTGCCGCGCGATGGCAGCGAGCATGGCGGCTTCATCCAGCTCGAAATCCGGCGTCAGCGGCACGCCCACGAAGTCCAGCCCCTGCAACTGCGCACTCATGGCGTACATGACGAAGCCCGGCACGGGCGCCAGCACCACCGGGCGCTGACCATCGGCGGTGGGCGGCAGCGCGCAGGCGAGCGACACGAGGCTGATGAGTTCGTCCGAGCCGTTACCCAGGATCAGCGCGTGGCCCTCGGGCATGCCGGCATGGCGCGCCAGCGCGGCGCGCAGGTCGTCGTTGCGGGTGCCGGGGTAGCGGTTGAGCGCCAGCGAGCCCAGGCGCTGGCCCAGCGCGGCCTGCAGCGCGGGCGGCAAGCCAAAGGGGTTCTCCATGGCATCGAGCTTGAGCATGCCCTCGGCCCCCTGCACCACATAGGCGTGCATGGCGCGCACATCGGGGCGAATGCGGTCGAGGGGGGAAGTCATACGGGCAACTGGTCCGGGGTGGACAGAAAGGGATTGAGGATGGTGAGCGAATCCACGCGCTGGCCGTTTTGCAGGTCTTCGGTCAGCAGGTAGGAGCAGCCCGCCTGCAGGGCTGCTGCGGCGACCAGGGAATCCCAGAAGGAAAATCCATACCGGGCTTCCACGCCCCAGGCGGCTTCCACCGTCTGGTGGTCTATCTGCCAAGGCTGCCACAGCTGAAAACGCCGCACCTTGGCGCGCGCATCGCCCTGGGCCACGCCCAGCTTGCGCACGGCATTGACGTAATACTCGTTGAGCACCTGCGTGCTCAGCCGTCCGCGGTGCCCGGCCCAGAGCCAGTCCAGCCACAGACGCGCGCGCAGTCGCCTGGCATCGTCGGCGCCGTCGTCCGCGTACAGCAGGACGTTGGTGTCAACGAAAACGGTCGAGTCGCTCGGCATAGATCTCGTCGCGTGTGGGGTAAGGCGCACCCGATGACGCCCAACTGCGCTGGTCGGCCTGCCATTCGCGGTAGGCCCGCTCGTAGGCATCGTCATGCCGCATCTTCTCGGCCAGCATCTCGCCCACCAGCCGCGAAACGCTGGTATTGCGCTTGGCGGCCTCGATACGGACCCATTCCAGGGCCGTATCGTCCACGGTGATGGTGACGTTTTTCATAGATCAAATTTTACACGGAGTTCGTGTAACACGAAATTCGTGCTTTAAAGGACTCAGGCAGTGATGACCATTTCGGCCTCGACGGCATCGGCATCAGCCTCTGCGTCAACACCCTCCTCTTGCTCTTCGCCGATGTAGGCGGTTTTCCCCATGGCTTTTTCGATCAACGCCAGCAGACGTTTTTGGCGGTCTGCCATGAAAGCATCGAAGACATCGCGGTGCAGCAGGTCGGGGTCAATAAGGTGCGAGCGCAGGTAGGCCTGCAAGTGGGCAGGCGCTATGGGCGGCGTTTCCTTGTCTCCAGCCGCCAATTGGGTCAGGTACTGCGAAGGCGCCACGCCGCCAATGATGCGATTGGTGCGGAACGACAGGGGCGTCTTGTTGATGATGGAATCAAACACCGCTGGCTTGAGCCCATTTTTCTTGCACCAGTCCTGCGGAAAGATGTGGTGGATATCCACGTTTTCGCCAAAGAAAACCGTGTGGTCAAACTTTTGCCCGCTGCGCCAGTCTTGCGCGCCTTCCTTCATCAAGAGCGCATTCATGCCTTTGTAGGCCGCCGACAGGCGCATGCGCATGGTCTTGAGCCGGTCGGCGCGGAACATCACTTCGCTCACGGTCGCAGGCTCGGGGCCACCGCGCAGCCAGGCGGGCACCTCCAGAAAATCTTTGGCGCTGCGCGACTCGACGGCAGAGCCATACAGCTCGCCAAACACCCCGCTCCAGTACCAGCGTTGCAACCGGGTGCGGTGGGTATCGTGCTCCCAGGCGCCACCCAGGTCGGCCAGGATGGCCGCCAGCGGCACGATCTGGGTTTGGTAGGGCAAATCGGCAATGCGGTAAATGTGCAGCAGGTGCAAAAACTTGGCCGCGCGCACCAGTCCATCTTCGGCCTGCTTTTCATACTGTTTGTAGGCCGCCAGCGGCAGGTTCAACAGCGCTTGCCGGTTGCCGGAGACGGCTGGCAGCTCTTTGCCCAGTTTGCCCGCCTGCTCTGCCACTCGGCGGCGATCGCGGGTGTAGAACAGCGACACGATGTGTAAAAAGTCGGTGTTGCTGACGTTGGCCAGGATGCCGGTATCGGCCCCCGCTGGGCGCAAGAATTCTTGCAAACGGCCGTGGCGGCCCTTGTGCGATTCGCTGCCGTACCAGTCTTTGCGCAACTCGTGGCCGTCGGCGGCGTACATCGCGGTCACCAGCTCAAAAGCGTCCAGCGGCTTGCCGCCGGTGTTCACTTTTTCAAACACCACGCAAACGGCCTCTTTGGAGGTGGATTGGTCCAAGGCGATGACGGGCACTTGGTAATAACGAAAATTTTCCAGCACCTCGCGTTTGAAGGTACGGAACAACTCGCGTAGCGGCTTGTTCGCCTCGCCCTCCCAATGGGCATCAAAGCCATCCTGCCAGCGATCCCAATCGAACACCTGGGCAACCGGGTACATCAGCGCCGCATATTCTTTTTCCGGGGACGACAAATCCAGCACCACTTCTCGCCCGAAGTCGGTGCGGATGATTTTGTCCGGCGGCACGCCCACCACGGCGTCATCGCGCTCCACCGCCGGGTCCAGGGCTTTGCGGATGTCGAGGTAAAACCAGCGCTGCACTTTTTTGTTTTTCGGCGTCACCGTCTGAACCACCTGGCCGCGCAGCGCCACCTGGTAGAGCGACGTCATGCGCTGCTAGCCGTCGAGCAACAAGGCGCGCGGCGACTCCTTTTTCGCGGCTTCCGGCGCGCCCTCCACAGGCCTGGGCTTGAAGTTGACACCACCGCCGGTATGCAGCGTCATCAGCGCCCCCACCGGAAAGGCCCGCGACACCGAAGCAATCAGGCTTTTAATCCGGTCTTCGTCCCACACCCAGCTGCGCTGAAAATCAGGCAGTTGCAGCGTGCCGTTGTGGCAATCCTCCAGCAATTTGTGCAGGTAATGCGGGTTGGTCTGGAAGGAAGAAACAGCCATGCGAAAAGTCCTCGGTCAGTGGCAGGAAACGGTGGTTGCAAAGATGATAGCCTCACGCACTGACGGAAATCTGGGACAGGCTTCGACTACAAGCTAAATCGGCTTGCAGCCCTTATCCCGCTTGCGCAAGCAGCTATCAAATTAAACAAAATGACACCCCACCAGCCAGCACAAATCCCGGAGTCCACCGACGAAAATTACGGAAACAAACGCCGTGGATCACGGAATATCCATCACGGCTTGAGGCGCATCTGCGCCGCCTGCGCGTGCGCCTGCAGGCCCTCGCCGTAGGCCAGGGTGGCGGCAATCGGCCCGAGGATCTGCGCCCCCGCCTCGCTCACTTCGATGATGCTGCTGCGCTTCTGGAAGTCGTACACGCCCAGCGGGCTGGAGAAACGCGCCGTGCCGCTCGTGGGCAGCACGTGGTTGGGGCCGGCGCAGTAGTCGCCCAGGGATTCGCTGGTGTAGGCACCGAGGAAGATGGCACCGGCGTGGCGCAGCAGCGGCTCCCAGCGGTGCGGCTCTTGGCTGCTCACTTCCAGGTGCTCGGGGGCGATGCGGTTGGAAATCTGGCAGGCCTCTTCCATGCTGCGCGTGTGGATCAGTGCACCGCGCCCGTTCAGGCTCTTGGCGATGATCTCGGCGCGCGGCATGGTGGGCAGCAGGCGGTCGATGGCGGCCTGCACCGCGTCGATGTAAGCCACGTCGGGGCACAGCAGGATGGATTGGGCCAGCTCGTCGTGCTCGGCCTGGCTGAACAAATCCATAGCCACCCAGTCGGGCGGCGTGCTGCCGTCGGCCAGCACCAGAATCTCGCTCGGGCCGGCGATCATGTCGATGCCCACGGTGCCAAACACATGCTTCTTGGCGCTGGCCACGTAGGCGTTGCCCGGACCGGTGATCTTGTCGACCTTGGGGACCGTCTGCGTGCCGTAAGCCAGCGCGGCCACGGCCTGCGCGCCGCCGATGGTGAAGGCACGCGTGACACCGGCCACGTAGGCGGCGGCCAGCACCAGCGGGTTCTTCTCGCCGCACGGCGTGGGCACGACCATGATGATCTCGCCCACCCCGGCCACGTGCGCGGGGATGGCGTTCATGAGCACGCTACTCGGGTAGGCGGCCTTGCCGCCGGGCACGTAGATGCCCACACGGTCGAGCGGCGTGACTTTCTGGCCAAGCAGGCTGCCATCGGCATCGCGGTAGCTCCAGCTCTCGCCGCAGGCCTTCTTCTGCGCCTCGTGGTAGCTGCGCACACGGGCAGCGGCCGCCTGAAGAGCCTCGCGCTGCGGGACGGGGATGGCTTCAAAAGCGGCTTTGAGTTCGGCCTGCGTCAGTTCGAGGGCCGACAGCGTGGGCGCCTCCAGTGCATCGAAGCGCGCCGTGTACTCGAGCACGGCCGCGTCGCCGCGCTTGTGCACATCGGCCAGGATGTCGGCCACGCGCTGCTCGATCGCGGCGTCTGTATCGGCCGACCAATGCAGGCGGGCCGCGAAATCAGCCTCAAAAGTACTGGAAACGGTCGACAGACGGGCGGGAGCAGCTACGAATTTCATAGTCAATCTTCATCCTGGGGAATGGCGGACGCAAACGCATCGATGATGCGGCGCAGCGGCGCCTGCTTGAGCTTGAGCATGGCCTGGTTGACCACCAGGTGCGAACTGATGTCCATGATGCGCTCGACCTCGACCAGGTGGTTGGCCTTGAGGGTGTTGCCGGTGGACACCAAGTCCACGATGGCGTCAGCCAGCCCCGTCAGGGGCGCCAGTTCCATGCTGCCATAGAGCTTGATCATGTCCACATGCACTCCCTTGGCGGCGAAGAACTCGCGCGCAATGCCCGGGTACTTCGTAGCCACCTTCAGGCGCGAGCCCTGCCGCACGGCCTGCGCGTAATCGAAGTCCGAGCGCACGGCCACGCTGACGCGGCAGCGTGCGATGCGCAGGTCCAGCGGAAGGAACAGGCCCGAGCGTGCCGCCCCGCCCCATTCGGCGCTGTGCTCGATCAGGGTGTCTTTGCCGCACACACCCATGTCGGCGCCGCCGTACTGCACGTAAGTGGGCACGTCGGAGGCGCGCACCAGCACCACGCGCACATCGCTCTGGTTGGTGGGCAGGATGAGCTTGCGCGACTTCTCGGGGTCTTCCAGCACTTCGATGCCGGCAGCGGCCAGCAGCGGCATGATTTCGTCAAAGATGCGGCCTTTGGAAAGTGCCAGAGTAATCATTGCCATTTCATTTGCTCCACCGTTGAAGGCCAGGCCCGCGATCCAAACCACTGGCACGCCCCAGGCGAGGGCCGCCGTGCAAGGGCCGCCCCGCCGCACTGGCGGCGTCCCCCTTCCCACGCAAAGCGTGAGAGAAGGGGGAAGCGGCGCAGCCGCTCAGGGGGTTGATCTTTCATTTGATTCTTTCAATATCGGCGCCGAGGCCGCGCAGCTTGGCTTCCATGCAGTCGTAGCCCCGGTCGAGGTGGTAGATGCGGTCCACCACGGTCTCGCCTTCGGCCACCAGGCCGGCGATGACCAGGCTGGCCGATGCGCGCAGGTCGGTGGCCATAACGGTGGCGCCCGACAGGCGCGGCACCCCTTCCGAGATCGCCACACGGCCATCGACCTGGATGCGCGCACCCAGCCGCACCAGTTCGTTGACGTGCATGAAGCGGTTCTCGAAGATGGTCTCGGCCACCGTGGCCGTGCCCTGCGCGACGGTGTTGAGCGCCATGAACTGCGCCTGCATGTCGGTCGGAAAGCCCGGGTATTCGGTGGTACGGAAGCCCTGGGCGCGCAAGGTGGCTGCGCCGGCGCTGCGCACATGCACACCGCCTTCGACGGCGTGCACCTGGGCACCGGCCTCGCGCAGCTTCTCGATCACCGCGTCCAGATGGTCGGCGCGGGCATGGCGCAAGAGCGCATCGCCCCCGGCGGCGGCCACGGCGCAGAGGAAGGTACCGGCCTCGATGCGGTCGGCCACCACGGCGTGCTCGCAACCGTGCAGCTGCTCCACGCCCTGGATGCGGATGCGGCTGGTGCCTTGGCCCTCGATCTTCGCGCCCATCTTGATCAGCATCTCGGCCAGATCGGTGATTTCGGGCTCCTGGGCAGCGTTCTCCAGCACCGTCTCGCCCTCGGCCAGCGCAGCAGCCATGAGGAAGTTCTCGGTGCCCGTGACGGTGACCATGTCGGTCGTGATGCGCGCGCCCTTGAGACGCTTCCTGCCTTCGGGCAGGCGGGCGATGATGTAGCCGTGCTCGACCACGATCTCGGCGCCCATGGCCTGCATGCCTTTGATGTGCTGGTCCACCGGGCGCGAACCGATGGCGCAGCCGCCCGGCAGCGACACCGTGGCTTCGCCGAAACGCGCGAGCAAAGGGCCGAGGGCCAGCACCGAGGCACGCATGGTCTTGACCAGCTCGTAAGGCGCCTCGGGCGTGTTCAGGCGGCCCGCGTCGATGTGCACGCAGCCGTCGTCAGACCGTTCCGCCGACACGCCCATGTTGCGGATCAGTTTGAGCATGGTGCTCACGTCCTGCAGCTGGGGCACGTTGCGCAGCACGACGGGCTCGGCCGTCAGCAGCGCGGCGCACAGCTCGGGCAGTGCGGCGTTCTTGGCGCCGGACACCAGCACCTCGCCCTGCAAGGAGCGGCCACCGCGAATGAGGAGCTTGTCCATGGTCAACAATTCGATTTCAAGAGTAAAAAATGCCTCTGACGCTTTACTGGTGGGCGCTAATAGCTATATGTTTAATAGCGAACAGCCCACCCCCTGTGGTCAGCGCCCACCCTGCGCCGCCCACTCGGCGGGCGTGAAGGTTTTCATCGACAGGGCGTGCACCTCGTCGGTCTGCATTTTGGTGCCCAGCGTGGCATAGACGCGCTGGTGGCGCGCGATGGCGCGCTTGCCCTCGAACTCGGGCGAAACGATGGTGGCGTACCAGTGGCGGCCATCGCCTTCGAGCGTGATGTAGTCGCAGGCCAGGCCCGCGCGGATGAGGTTCTGGATGTCTTCGGCGTTCATGTCAGGGTTCCAGGGTGGGCGCCCGAGGCGCATTTGTCAGCGGCGCAGCGCCACAGGGGGTTGCATCATCATGTTTCAGGAGCGGATTTTGTAGCCCGTGCGCAGCAGGTGCACGGCCAGCGCACTCACCAGCAGCCAGGCGCCACCCACAATGCCCAGGCTGAGCCAGGGCGAGGTGTCGCTCTGGCCGAAAAATCCGTAGCGGAAACCGTCGATCATGTAGAAAAACGGGTTGAGGTGGCTCACCGCCTGCCAGATCGGCGGCAGCGAAGCGACGGAGTAGAACACGCCCGAGAGGAAGGTCATGGGCACGATGATGAAGTTCTGGAACCCCGCCAACTGGTCGAACTTGTCGGCCCACAGCCCGGCGATCACACCCAGCGTGGCCAGCAGCGCGGCGCCCAGCAGCGCGAACACGAGAACCCACAGCGGCGCGGCAAACTGCGGCGCGACGAAAGCCAGCGTCACAAGGTACACGCCCAGCCCCACCACCAGGCCGCGCACCGTGGACGAGCCCACGTAGGCCAAGAACCAGGCCCAGTGCGACAGCGGCGTGAGTAGCTGGAACACCAGGCTGCCCATGATC
>DMZZ01000398.1:0-5225 GCA_003484805.1 Comamonadaceae bacterium
GCGAACTCGTGCGCATCGAATGGCGCACACCGGCGCTGCGCCTGCAGGCGCATGCCAACAGCCCGTTCCAGGCGATCGCCTGGCCCGACGGCGCGCGCGTGGAGCCCCATTCCGATACGGCCCTGGCGTGCACCAACGCACGCCGCCTCAGCGGCCCTGCCTATTCCAGCAGCTATTTCCAGCCGCATGGCGATGGCATGGGTTCGGAGCTGATCGAGCTGTGCCTGCCGCCGTCCGCCGCCGACAAAAATGCGGGTTATCTGGTCGCTACCTATTCGCTGCAGGGCATGCTGTCGGAAATGATCGACCATGGTCTGACGCGGCGCCAGGAGGTGTCTTTCACCGAGGCCGACGGCACACGCCTGGCGCTGGTGGGCACTGCCCGGCGCAGTGCGCACATGTTCAGCGCGCGGGAGCTGATCGACCTGCCCGGTCATACCATGGTCCTGCGGCTGGATCACTGGCATACCGCGCCCAGCCTGTTCCCCAATGTGCTGACCGCGCTGGTGACGGCGATGTCCATCGCGCTGGTCACGGTGCTGGTGGTGCTGGTGCGCGACAACCGGCGCAGGCTGAAGGCCGAACGCGAGCTGGGCGATGCCTTCGCCTTTCGCAAGGCCATGGAAGACTCGCTGGTGACGGGCTTGCGCGCGCGCGACCTGCAGGGCCGCATCACCTACGTGAACCCGGCGTTCTGCGAGATGGTCGGCTTCAGCGCCCAGGAACTGCTCGGCCGGAGCACCAACGCACCCTACTGGCCGCCCGAACTGGCAGAAGAGTACTGGCAGCGCCAGGCGGTGCGTCTGGCGGGCAACGCCCCCCCGCGCGAGGGGTTCGAGTCGGTGTTCATGCGCAAGGACGGCACGCGCTTTCCGGTGCTGATCATCGAGGCGCCGCTCATCAACGCCGTGGGTCAGCACACGGGCTGGATGAGCGCGTTCATCGACATCAGCGAGCAGCGCCGGGTGGAGGAGCTTTCGCGTGCGTCGCAGGAGCGTCTGCAGGCCACGGCGCGCCTGGCCACGGTGGGCGAAATGGCCTCGCTGCTGAGCCACGAGCTGAACCAGCCCTTGGCGGCGATCTCCAGCTATGCCACCGGCTCGCTGAACCTGCTGGCGGCGGTGCAGGGCGCCGATGCCGGAACGCTGCAGACCGACCTGCAAGACCTGCGGACCGCCATCGGGCGCATTGCCCAGCAGGCCGAGCGCGCGGGCCGGGTGATCAAGAGCGTGCACGATTTCGTGCGTCGCCGCGACCAGGTGCGCGAGGCCGTTCCCGCGCAGGAACTGCTGGGCGATGTGCTGCCGCTGGTGAACCTGCAGGCGCGCAAGCTGGGCGTGCGCGTGCAGGTGGGCGTGGAGCCCGGCTTGCCGTCCGCGCTGTGCGACCGTGTGATGGTCGAGCAGGTGCTGCTGAACCTGGCGCGCAATGCGATGCAGGCCATGGACGATCCATCGATCCGCGAGCGCACGCTGGAAATCCGGGTGCGCCGCGCGGCGTCCAATGCCCATAGTGCCTGGCTGGAGTTCGCCCTGAGCGATGGCGGCATCGGCATCAGCGAGGAGACGGCACAAAAACTGTTCACGCCGTTCTTCACCACCCGCACCGAGGGCATGGGCCTGGGGTTGAGCCTGTGCCGCACGGTGGTGGAGCAGCACGGCGGATTCCTGGGGCACAAGCCTCGCCATCCGCGTGGTACGGTATTCACCTTCACCTTGCCCGCAGCTTCGCAGGAGGGTCAGAACTGATGGAACCCATCCCCAACGCTACCGTATACATCGTGGACGACGACGCAGGCGTGCGCGAGGCCCTGGCCTGGCTGCTGCGCTCGCGCCGCCTGCCCAGCGAATCCTTCGACAGTGCCGAGGCGTTTGATGCCATGCTGCAGACGCGCCCGCCGCCGCGCGAGCCCTGCTGCCTGTTGCTCGATGTGCGCATGCCCGGCATGAGCGGGATTGCGCTGTTCGACGCGTTGGTGGCACGGGGTGCCGTCGATGCCATGCCGGTGATCTTTCTGACGGGCCACGCCGATGTGCCCACGGCGGTGGACACCGTCAAGCGTGGGGCCTTCGATTTTTGCGAAAAACCTTTTTCCGACAATGCCCTGGTGGACCGGATCGAGCAGGCGCTGGCGCTCTCTGCGCGCCACCTGGACACGCTGCGCCAGCGCAAGGACGTTCGAGGTCGGCTGGCCGACCTGACCGAGCGCGAACGCGATGTGATGCGCTGCGTGGTCGAGGGTCTGCCCAACAAGCTGATCGCCGACCGGCTCGACATCAGCGTGCGCACGGTGGAGGTGCATCGCGCGCGCGTGTTCGACAAGATGCAGGTCAAGTCGGCCGTGGAGCTGGCCAACCTGCTGCGTGACAGTGAGTGATTCCGTCTCCAAACCATCCGTGTCTAGTGTCCTGGGTTAGAAATTCGTTTCATAAAGACGCCGAGAATCGCCCCCATGCTGCGTTGCAAATTCTCGCGATAGCTACGGCTATCGCTATGGTTTGCGCCTTGCCTGACGTCGATTTCGACATCTTTATTTCTTCAATGAACTTCCAACCCAGGACACTAGACACGAATGATTTGGAAACGGAATGAGGCCGCGCGCACCGTGCAGCACAGGCCCGTGCTCAGCCGCGTGGGCGTTCACCCACAAAAATTTCGACCCGGCGGTTGCGGGCACGGCCCTCGGCGGTGTCATTGGTGGCGATCGGGTGTCGCTCGCCCATGCCATCGATCGCAATACGGCGGCCATCCACGCCCCGCGCCGTCAGATAGTTGCGCGTGCTGGCGGCGCGGTCCATCGACAACGGGTTGTTGATGGCATCGCTGCCCGTGCTGTCGGTGTGGCCCACGATGCGCACATCTGTGTAGGGGTTGTTGCGCAGGCTCTCGGCGAACTTGTCCAGCACTGGCGCAAAGTTGGGCTGAATGTCCGAGCGTCCCACGGCAAACGAGATGTCGCTCGGAATATTGAGCATGAGCTGGTTGTCGGCCGTCTGCGTGACGGCGATCCCGGTGCCTTGCGTCGCGCGCTCCATGTCGCGCTTTTGGCGCTCCATGTTCTGCGACCAGATGTAGGTGCCCAGGGCCCCTACGCCCGCACCCACCACGGCTCCGGTCCCTGCACTGCCGCCTGTGGCGGACCCGATGACGGCCCCTGCCAGAGCGCCAATGCCCGCCCCCGTGGCGGTGCGGCGCTGCGTGTCGTCCATGCTTGCGCAACCGGTGGCCAGAATGATGACGGCGCTGACGCCGAGAAGAATGTGTTTGCGCATGGGTTACTCCTTGAAGAATGGAAGGATTGGGGCCTGCCACATTGGCAGGACGCCCTGGCGTCCCGCGCAGATCCGGCGCCCAACGGATGCCAGCATGGCCGGACACACGCCTTCGCACCATCAGCGCGCCCGCACACCGGGTGTAGGACAACACCGCATTGCCACCACGCTGCGGCCCGCAGTCAGGGTGCCGGTGGGGGCGAGGCGTCGTCGTCCGGCGGGGGCTGGATTTCGCCGCCCTTGCGCCCCGAAAACATGGTCCACCAGACAATGAGCACCAGAATCACCAGCGCTGCCAGCGCTTCAAGCAAAATCAGAACCATGAATTGGACACTCCCGCGCCTTGTGGTGACGGCGCTGATTGTAGGAACGCTGGCCGCCTGCTCCACGCCCCCCGCCCCGGCCCCCTCCCGCCCCGAGGCGTCTGCGCCACCGCCGATGCAGGGTACCGCCGGGTTGCCGGACGACACCGGCCCCCTGCCGCCTCCCCTGGTGCAGCCCAAGAGCCGCTGGGTGCCGGTGCGCTGGTCCGAGTTGCCGGGCGTGACCGACGACGCATTGCACGAGGCCTGGAATGCATGGATCAAGAGCTGTGAGCGCCCCGTGCCGCCATTCACTACCCTGTGCGGCGAGGTGCGCCAGCTCAGCATTGCGAGCAGCGAGGAGCAGCGCGCCTGGCTGGTGGCCCGCCTGCGGCCCTACCGCGTCGAGTCGCTCGACGGGACCCCCGAGGGCTTGCTGACGGCCTACTACGAGCCGCTGGTCGATGCTGCGCGCCAGCCGGGCAACGGTTTCACCGTGCCGCTGCACCGCCTGCCCGCCAGCCATGGTGCGCGCAAGCCCTGGTACACACGCCAGCAGATCGACACCCTGCCCGAGGCGCAGGCCGCCCTGCAAGGCCGCGCCATCGCCTGGCTGCGCGACCCGGTCGATGCCCTGGTGCTGCACATCCAGGGCTCGGGCCGTTTGCGCGTGCAGGAGTCCGACGGCGGCGTGCGCCTGGTGCGGGTGGCCTACGCCGGCACCAACGACCAGCCCTACCAGAGCGTGGGGCGCTGGCTGCTGGACCAGGGACTGACGCGCGACGCCACCTGGCCCGGCATCCGCGCCTGGATCGCGGCCAACCCGCAGCGGGTGAACGAACTGCTCTGGAGCAACCCGCGCTATGTGTTCTTCCGCGAGGAGGCCCTTGATGGTTTTGACGCTGGTTTTGGCCCGCGCGGTGCCCAGGGGGTGCCGCTGACACCGGGGCGTTCCATCGCCGTGGACCGCCAGAGCATTCCCTACGGCACTCCGGTGTGGCTGTCCTCCAGCGGGCCGCAGGTGCAACTCAACCGCCTGGTGCTGGCGCAGGATACGGGCAGTGCCATCCTGGGCGCAGTGCGCGCCGATTACTTCACGGGCTGGGGCTACGAGGCTGGCGAAATAGCCGGGCGCCTCAAGCAGGGGCTGCGCCTGTGGGCACTCTGGCCCCGATGAGGTGTTGTTTTAATTAATTTTTGGCCTCCAGCGCTTGCTGGATAAGCGCGTACAGCTATCTAATTGAAAGCGGAATGCGTCGGTGGACATGGCATTCGCACCGCTTCGGTTTCCACCCGTGGGGCCACTGCGGGGGCTGCCACGGGCTCTTTCGCCGGGTGCACGCTCACGGTGCGCAGAAGATCGCCCTGCACCTGGTATTCGTACTCGCGCGTGGAGCCCACCATCTCGGTGCGGAAGGTGCTGCCCGCCATCGTCGCCGCATACACCTGGGGGCGCACGACGGCATACCGGTACGTGGTGGTGGCTGCGCCGGTGGTGGTCTTGCAGCTCGATTCCAGCTGGTTTTCCGTGAACCGGAGGGCGCAGCGCCCGGTGGTGTCCTCGGCCTTCGAGCCGTCCTGGGTGGTCAGAACGATTTTTGCGGCGCGCCAGCATCCCAAGAGGGAGGGGTCGGGACCGGCGGCGTGGCCC
>DMZZ01000119.1:0-4845 GCA_003484805.1 Comamonadaceae bacterium
CCAGATGCCCCACTGAACGCCAGCAAGGCGGTGCCGCGCACGCTTTTTATAGCGTGTGCGTCACCATCTTGAACTCGTGGTCGTCGGCAAAAGGCTTGATTGAGAATCCCAGATTGCGCATCAGCTTGAGCATGTCGGGGTTGTTCGCCAGCACCAGCCCTTCGATGTCGGAGAGGCCCTTCTCGCGGGCGACATCCATGATGCTCAGCATCAACCGGGAGCCCAGGCCCTTGCCGGCGAAATCGTCGGCCACCACCAGCGCAAACTCGCAACTCGTGTGGTCGGGGTTGGTGATGTAGCGCGACACACCGACGATGCGCTCGGTTTCGGTGATCTCCCCATCGGGCCCCGCCTTGCGCTCCTTGAAGACGGCCACGAGCGCCATTTCGCGGTCGTAGTCGATCAACGTGAAACGCGCCAGCATCATCGGAGGCAGCTGTGCCATCGACGAAATGAAACGGAAATAACGGCTTTCCGGAGACAGGCTCTGCACCAGGGCCTGCAACATCTGCGCATCGTCCGGCCGGATCGGGCGCACGGTGTATTCGCCACCTCCGCGCAAGGGCCAGACCTGCTCGAATCGAGCAGGGTACGGCAGGATGGCCAGGTGGCCATAGTGGTTGGCGCTGCCGCTGGTGGCCTGGGGGGCATGGTCGATGACGATGCGCGCATCGACGGCCACGGCCCCCGACGCATCGACGATCAGGGGGTTGATGTCCATTTCGCGCAGCTGGGGCAGCTCGCAGACCATTTCCGACACGCGCAGCAGCACCTGCTCCAGGGCCTCCATGTTCACGGCGCTGGCGCCGCGCCATTCACCCAATGTTTCGGCCACCCGCGAACGCTCGATGAGGCGCCGTGCCAGAAACTGGTTCAGCGGCGGCAGTTCCATCGCACGGTCGTTGATCAGCTCGATCATCGTGCCGCCAGCGCCGAAGGCAATCACCGGGCCGAACGGATCGTCGGTCACCAGCCCGATGCAGACCTCGCGGCCGCGCCGGGCGCCGGCCATGTTCTGCACGGTCACACCGTTGATGCGGGCACCCGGCTGCAGGCGCGCCACGCGCTCGACCATGTTGGTGTAGGTGTCGCGCGCACTGGCGCCGTCCATGATGTTCAACGCCACGCCCTGCACATCCGACTTGTGGCTGATGTCCGGCGAGTCGATCTTGAGCGCCACCGGGAAGCCCAGTTGNNGTGGCAATCATCATGGCCTCATGGGCACTGCGCGCGAGGATGGTCTTGGTGACGGGAATGTGGAAGGCCGCGAGCAGGGTCTTGGACTCCATCTCGGTCAGCACCTTGCGGCGCTCGGCGAGCACGCTCTCGATGACCAGGCGCGCACCTTCAATATCAGGCTTGGCCAGCGCCGACAGGGGCGGCGGCGTCTGCTGAAGGAGCTGCTGGTTCTGGTGGAACGAGGCGATGTTGCCGAAGGCGCCGACGGCTGCCTCGGGCGTGCGAAAGCTCGGAATCTGCGCTTCCAGCAGAATGCCGCGCGCCGGAACCACCGTGGCGTCGCCCATCCAGCACGCCAGCAGCGGCTTGGTCATCTGGCGCTTGACCTCGGCCAGCGCGCGCGCCACCTCCGCGGTATCCACGCCCGACTTGGGTGAATGGATGGCCAAAACGCCGTCGATCTGCCGGTCCTTGGAGGCGGCCTCGACGGCCAGCCGGTAATGCTCGGGAGACGCGTCCTCTGACAAATCGATCAGGTCCGCCAGCGACGCCTGTGCCGGCAGCCGGGGCTTGAGGGCTTTGGCCGACTCCTGCGATAGCTTGCCGAGATCCAGGAAAATTTCATTGACCCAGTCCGCCGCCAGCACGCCCGGCCCCCCGCCATTGGTCACGATGGCCAGCCTGCGNNAGCGGGAAGCCAGGCACTTGGCGGCCGAGAACAAGGCCACAAAGGAGCGCACGCGCACCGCGCCCGCGCGCCGCAGGGCGGCGTCGAACACATCGTCGCTGCCGACGATGGTGCCGCTGTGCGTTTGAGCCGCCTCGTTGCCTGCGGGCTTGCGCCCTGCCTTGAGCACGACCACCGGCTTGGCGTTGGCGGCCGAGCGCAGCGCGCTCATGAAAGTGCGCGCACTCGAAATGCCTTCCAGGTACACCACGATGCTGTGGGTCTGCGGGTCGTTGGCGAGGAAATCCAGCACCTGCGCAATGTCCACCGCTGTATTGGGCCCGAGCGACACCACGGAGGAAAAACCCACGGCATTGTTGCGTGCCCAGTCCAGAATGGACGCCGTGAGCGCCCCCGACTGNNCCCAGGCAGTTGGGGCCAAGCAGATGAACCCCTTCGCGCTGAGCGATCTTCTTCAGATCGGCGGCCAGTTCCGGTCCGATCCCGCTGGAAATCACCAGCACGGCACGGCAGGCCATGCGCCCGGCCACTTCCAGGGCAGACGCCACATCGTCGGGCGGCAATGCAATGACCGCCAGATCGGCGCGCGTCTGTGCCAGGTCGGCCAGGGTGCCGGTGGTATGGATATCGAGAAAAACCAGACGGCCGGTGTAGCGCTGCGCCCGCAGGGCTTCATGGACGGCTCTGGCGTGGGGCGTCAGGCTGGCTTCGTCTTCCTGGCGACCGGCAAAGACGACGATGGTCTCGGGGGCAAAAAGGGGGGTGAGGTAATGCTTATCCATGGTCAGCTCCAACAAAACCTTGCACCACCGGCAGGGCCCAGGCCGCGTGGATTGACCCCTTCCAGCAGGGGCCCAAAAATGAAAACGGGTTACAGCATCGCTACTGTAACCCGTGGACATATCGAAAAAATGGTCGGTGTGAAAGGATTCGAACCTTCGACCCCTTGCACCCCATGCAAGTGCGCTACCAGGCTGCGCCACACACCGACAAGACCGCAATTATATACCGAATCTCAGGCATCCAAAGAGAGCAACGCACGAATTTCCAACAATTCCTGCTTCACGGTGCCCAGGCTGTGCACCGGCGTCTGCGGCGGCTCGCCTGCCACGGCGTCGGTGTCACTGATGGAGAGTGATGGGGAGGCATCGGTATCCCCCGCTTCGCGCACGCCATGCAGGATTTCCTGCAGCTTGTTGCGCGCACCGCTGATCGTGAAACCCTGGTCGTANNGCAGATCGCGGATGCGGCGGATCATGAGCACTTCATGGTGCTGGTAATAGCGCCGGTTGCCGCGCCGCTTCATGGGGCGCAACTGGGTGAACTCTTGCTCCCAATAGCGCAGCACATGGGGCTTGACGCCGCACAGCTCGGCGACCTCACCAATTGTGAAATAGCGCTTGGCCGGGATGGAGGGAAGCAGCGTACCCATGGGTTATGGCAGGAACAATGCAGCGGAAAACCTGTGAGGGTACCGCAGGCGCGAACGCAGCGCCAGCCGCATGCGGCAATTGAGCCACACCGGCCCGGACGCCAGGCGAGCGGTCGCTCTCAGGACCCCGTGCCGTTCTGGATCTGCTCCTTGAGCTTGCTGCTGGCGTGGAACGTCACCACACGGCGCGCGCCGATCGGAATCGCCTCACCCGTGCGCGGGTTGCGCCCGGGGCGCGGCGCCTTGGTGCGGATCTGGAAATTGCCAAAACCCGAGAGCTTGACGTCTTCGCCATCGACCAGGCTTTTCGCGATCAGGTCGAAAAACGCATCGATCATGTCCTTGGACTCTCGCTTGTTCAGGCCGATGTGCTCGAACAGCAGATCCGCCAGCTGCGCCTTGGTCAGGGCCGGGGTTTCCAGGCTTTCTACGGCAAATTCGATCACGTCGTTGCTCCGATCCTGCATGGCAGTCATACGCGCAGCTTCGCGCCCGTTTGCTCCGCCAGCCGTGCCAGCACGGACTGCACGGCAGCGTCGATTTCGGCGTCGGTCAGCGTGGCCTCGCCGCCCAGAGTCAGGCGCACGGCCAGGCTCTTCTCGCCCAGGGCCAGGCCACCGGTGACACTGCCGTCCTTGGCCACCTTGGGCCGGTACACGTCGAACAGCACGGCACCGCGCAGCAGCGTGGCCGGCAGAGCCGCGTGGATGGCGCCCATGATGTCCGCGTGCGTGACCTTCTCGGCCACCACCACGGCCAGGTCGCGCTCCACGGCCTGGTGCTTGTGCACGGGCGCGAAACGCGGCACCGCGCGGCGCAGCACGGCGTCGAGCTCCAGCTCGAACAGCACGGGCACCTGGGGCAGCTCCCACGACTGGCGCCACTGCGGGTGCAGTTCGCCCACAAAACCGATGGCGCGGCCATCCACCAGCACGCGAGCGCAACGGCCAGGGTGCATGGCGGGATGGGTGCCCGGCTCGAACGTCGCGCGCAGCGGTGCCAGCAGGGCTTCCACGTCGCCCTTCACATCAAAGAAGTCGATGGATTGCTCCTTGCGCCCCCATTGCAGCATGTCGTTCGGGCCATAGGCCAGGCCCGACACGCGCATCGGCTGATGGAAGCCTTCGACTGTGGTGTCGGTATTGCTCACGCTGCCGTCGCGCAGGAACACCCGGCCCAGTTCAAAGACGCGCACCCGCTCGGCCTTGCGGTCGAGGTTGAACTTCAGCACTTGCAGCAAAGAACCCAGCAACGTGGAGCGCATCACGCTCATCTGGCTGGCAATCGGATTGAGCAGTTTGATCGGCTGGGTGTTGGCGGCCAGCTCGTGCTCCCACCGCTCTTCCACAAAGCTGAAGTTGATCGTTTCCTGATACCCCAGCGCTGCCAGCGAGCGGCGCACCGCAAACGGGCTGCGCGTGGCCTCGAGCGCCAGCTTGGGCGTGATCGGCGCCAGGGGGGGCGTGGTCGGCAGGTTGTTGTAACCCACCATGCGGGCAACCTCTTCGATCAGGTCTTCCTCGATGGTGATGTCGAAACGGAACGA
>DMZZ01000339.1:0-9938 GCA_003484805.1 Comamonadaceae bacterium
CGATGTTGAAGGGGCAGGTGCGCCAGGTGCTGCCCAGCACCAGGGCCAGGCGCTCGGCAGGCACGGCCTGCCCCAGCGCCACGGCGGCCAGGCCCCACAGCACCAGCGGCGGCAGCGCCAGCAGCAGCAGGCTGTACCCCAGGCCCATGCCGGGGCGCGCCAGTCGGCGCAGCACGGCCACGCAGCCGCCAGCAAGCAGGGCGGCAAATAGCAGCTTGCCCCAGAACATGGGCAGCCCCATGTCTTGCACCAGCCCGGGTCGCACGCCAAACAGCGCCAGCATCAACACCAGGCCCCCGCCCAAGCCGGCCAGCACCGCCACCGCAAAGCGCCGCTCGATGCCATGGCGCGGCACCGGGCCGGGGTCATCGGCCAGCATGGCAATCAAATCATCGGTTTTCATGTCGTTCCCCTGATCCGGGCGGCCAGGGCCTTGAGCCCCCGGTGCACGCCCACCTTGACCGCCGATTCCGACAGCCCCGTCAGGCGCGCCGTCTCCACCACCGACAGCCCTTCGAGCTTGACGTGCACGATGGGCAGGCGCTGGCGGTCGGGCAGCGTCTGCAGCAACTGGCCCAGGTCGCGCCGTGCCTCGGCCGCTTCGCTGTCGCTGCTGGAAAACAGCTCAACCGCATCATCCAGCGGCACATCGAGCGCGCCCTTGACCGCATGCGCGCGCAGCCAGTCGATGAACTTGTAGCGCGCAATGGCATGCGCCCAGGCCGTCACCGGCAGGTCGTGCCGGTAGGTGTGGCGCTGGTTGTGCACGGCCAACAGGGTTTCCTGCACCAGGTCCTCCACTTCATCGGGCCGCTGGGCCAGGCGGCGGCGCAAAAAGGCCCGCAAATGCGCGCTCAACTCCTTCAGGAAGCGCTGGTAGGCGTCGGTGTCGCCCTCCAGGCCCTGCAGCAGCAGCGGGCGCAACCGCTGTTCAGTCTCCATGGCGTCTCCCGTGGGTTATTCGGGGCTGGGGTGCTGCGGGTTACAGCGGGGGTGAAAAAAATACTTCTGCATTTTTCTCATGCAGCGTAACCGCTGCAGCGTTGCCTGCGAATTACAGCGCATACCGGCCGGGAGCACACCTCCGGCAATGGTCTGGATCTTTTGTTCGCAACCCAAGGAGAAACCACCATGTCCCCACGCACCCTGACCCTCGGCGCCCTGGCCTTTGCCGCCCTCACTTCTGGCGCTGCCATGGCCCAATCCGACACCACGAAATCCGGCGACATGGCCAAACCCGCCATGGAAAAGTGCTACGGCGTTTCCATGGCGGGCAAGAACGACTGCGCCGCAGGCCCCGGCACCACCTGCGCCGGCACCTCCAAGGTGGACTACCAGGGCAACGCCTGGAAATACGTGCCCGCAGGCACCTGCACCACCATCAAGACGCCCAAAGGCATGGGCTCGCTCGATTCCATGAAGAGCTGACCGGAAGCCACGCCATGAAGCCCCTTCTCACTGCAGGCCTGGGCCTCAAGCCCCCGCATTACGACGAGGCCCTGCACTGCACCGCCAGCGGCCTGTGGTGGGAGGTGCACCCCGAGAATTACCTGGCCGACGGCGGCCCGCGCCTGTCCTGGCTTGAAGCCATCCGGGCGCGGCACCCGGTGTCACTGCATGGCGTGTCGCTCTCCCTCGCGGCCGATGCGCCGCCCGATGCGGGCCACCTGCACCGCCTGGCGCAACTGGCGCGGCGCATCGAGCCCGCGCTGGTGTCCGAGCACCTGGCCTGGTCGGCTTGGCGCGGGCGTTACCACCCGGACCTGCTGCCTTTTCCGCGCACGCACGAGGCGCTGGCACGCATTGCAGCCAACATCAGCACCACGCAGGACGCCCTGGGCCGCACCATCGCCATCGAGAACCCCACGCACTACCTGCACATCGACGGGCACGACTGGAGCGAGACCGATTTTCTGGCCGAGCTGGTGCGTCGCACAGGCTGCGGCCTGCTGCTGGACGTGAACAACGTGTACCTCAGCGCGCACAACCTAGGCGCTTGCGCCAGCGACTACCTCGACGCCTTTCCGGTGCACGCCATCACCGAAATCCACCTCGCGGGCCACCATGCCGACCCGCGCCTGGGCGACGCGCTGCTCATCGACAGCCACGACGCGCCCATGGCCGAGCCCGTGTGGGCACTGTACGAGCGCCTAATCGCGCGCACCGGCCCCCGGCCGACGCTGATCGAGCGCGACGACGCCATTCCGCCCCTGCCCGAGTTGCTGGCGGAGCGTGAGCGCGCGCACCGCGTCCTCACCACCCCGGAGGCCCTGCCATGCATCTGAGTGATTTCCAGGACGGCCTGGCCAGCGCCCTGCTGCCCCCGCCCGGCGCCAGCACACCATCACCCGCCTGGCTCGATGCGCTGCTCGCCCAGCCCGGCTTTGCCGTGTACCGCAACACCGTGACCAGGGGCTGCATCGACGCCTTGCAGGCCAACTACCCCGCCGTGCATGCGCTGGTGGGCACCGACTGGCTGAGCGCCGCAGCGCACGCCTTCGTGCACCAGCACCCGCCAAGCGATGGACGGCTGATGGCCTATGGCGCGGGCTTTGCCGAATTTCTCGACCACTTCGCGCCCGCAGCCGACCTGCCCTACCTGGGCGCCGTGGCGCGGCTGGACCGTTGCTGGACCGAAGCCCACCTGGCTGCCAACGCCCCCGCGCTGCAGGCCGCCTGGCTGGCCCGCCAGCCACCCGAAGCCCTGGCGCTGCTGCGCCTGCAGCCCCACCCGGCCACGCGCTGGCAGTGGTGCGCAGCGCACCCGGCCTATACCCTGTGGCAGTGCCAGCGCGAAGGCCTGCCGTGGGACGCGGCCCTGCCCTGGCAGGGCGAAGGTGCCCTGCTGACCCGCCCGCACGATGCCGTGCAATGGGCGCCGCTGCCGCACGCAGGCTGCGCGCTGCTGGACGCCTGCGCTGCGGGCGCCCCCTTTGAGGATGCCGCCACCCAGGCCCTGCAAGCCGACCCAGCGGCCGACCTGTCCCAGCTCGTCGCGCTGCTACTGCAAAGCGGCGCCTTGCGCGCCCCCGAAATCCCGTTGAACTAGGAGAACCCCATGCACACCACCCATGCCACCACCGGCACCGCCCTTTCGCCCCACTCCGGCGTGCGGGGGCTGTGGAACGGCCTGGCCGAGCGGCTGGAGCAGCTCACGCCGCACAGCCTGATCGCGCTGGCTGCGCGTTTCGCGCTGGCGGGCATTTTCTGGATGTCGGGCCGCACCAAGGTGGAGGGCGTATTCACGATCACCGACACCACCTACCTACTGTTCCGCGAGGAATACAAGTTGCCGCTGATCCCCCCGGAATGGGCGGCGCAGATGGCCACCGTGGCCGAGCATCTGTTCCCGGTGCTGCTGGTGCTGGGACTCTGCACACGCCTGTCGGCCCTGGCGCTGCTGGGCATGACGCTGGTGATTCAGTTGTTTGTGTACCCCGATGCCTGGCCCACGCACCTGTCGTGGGCGGCGCTGATGCTTTACCTTGCCGGACGCGGCGCGGGCAGCCTGTCGCTGGACCGCTGGCTGAGACTGCGCTGAAACCTGCGCGTCACAGCACCGAACGCACCCAGCGCTCGATGTCCGCCGCGCCCAGCGCGCCCGAAATGCGCGCCACCTCGCGCCCGCCCTTGAACAGCACCATGGTCGGAATGCTGCGGATGTTGTAGGGCGCCGCCACCTGTGGATGCGCTTCGGTGTCGAGCTTGGCCAGCCGCAACTGCGGCTCCAGTGCGCGCGCCGCCTGCGCAAAGGCCGACGCCATCTGGCGGCACGGCCCGCACCAGGGCGCCCAGAAATCGACCAGCACCGGGATGTGGCTGCGCTGCACATGCTTGGCAAAGCTGGTGGCGTCCAGCGCCAGCGGCGCGCCCGTGAACAGGGGCTGGTGGCAACCGCCGCAGTCGGGCTGGCTGGTGAGCTGCGCCGCCTGGACGCGGTTGGTGGTGTGGCAGTGGGGGCAGACGATGTGCAGGGATTCGGTCATGCGGGCTCCAAGGGACTGCACCCCACATCGGGCCGTGCGGTGTGCAATTCAAGGGCGCGGGGTCAGATCCACTTCACGGCCAGACTCAACACCAGGCTCAGCAGCACCGTGCTGGCCAACGGGATGTACCAATCGCGCCCGAAGAGGCGGAACCGGAAATCCCCCGGCAACTTGCCCAGCCCCAGGCGCTGCAGCCAGGGCGTGAGCCCGTTGATGAGCACCAGCGCCAGGAAGACGACGATGAGCCAGCGAATCATCGCAATGACCCTACCGCGTGGCACGCCACCCACAGCGCTGGACACCGGCGCGGCCCAGCCAGTGGCCACCGCGCAAGGGCCGCCCCGCCGCGCTGGCGGCGTCCCCCTTCCCGCATCGCGCAGCGAGGCGAGAGAAGGGGGAAGGCGCGCAGCGCCTCAGGGGGATGCGTCATAACCTGTGCGTACGGTCGCCATTCGCAAAGCCCACCGGCTCCCACGGCTCGCCCTTGCACAGTGCCAGCACCTTGAACAGCTCGCCCATTTCGTGTTCCATGATCAATTTGGCCGCTATCGAGCGCTGGGCAAGCGCCTGCCGCTCCATTTTCGGGAGCAAACCACAGTTGATGAGGAAGTGCGCCTGCGTGGTGTAGCCGAGCACGCTCCAGCCCTGGCCCTCGGGCAGGGGCTGGTCCTGCGCGGCCAGCGCCATGGCGGTGAAGTTGACGTGGGCGGTGATGTCCTTGAGGCCCACATCCTGCAGCGGGTCGTCATCAGAGCGGTGCGCGCGGTGGCACATCACCGTGCCCATGTGGCGCTGCGGGTGGTAGTACTCACTCTCGCCAAAACCATAGTCGATCAAGAAGGCCGCGCCGCGCACCAGCCGGTCGCCCAGGGTGTGGATGAAGGCTTCGGCCTGCGGGTGGATCTCGGTCAGGTAGTCCTGCGGTCCCTCGATGTCGACGGGCGGGCGCAGGTCGGTGGGCCGGTCTTCCCAGGCAAAGGTGCCGTTCTGCACCGTCACGCCGCGCTCGTGCCACACGCCGCCCTGCGCACCGCCGTGGCGCGCGAGCAGCTTCACGGGCATGGCGTCGAGCACCTCGTTGCCGACCACCACGCCCTCCATGCGTTCGGGCAGCGCATCGACCCAGCGCACCTTGCCTTCGTGCGCCGCCAGCAGCGCCTGCTGGCGCGCGCGCAGGCTGCCCGAAAGATCGACGATGGTGTAGCGCTGAACGGCATCCCCCAGGGCGTCCAGCAGCTGCAGCGCCAGTGCACCCGAGCCCGCGCCAAACTCCCAGACCTCATGGGTGCCGGTGCGCGCCAACGCCTCGGCCACCTGCACGGCCAGCGTCTGGCCGAACAGCGGGGTCATCTCGGGGGCGGTCACGAAATCGCTGCCCGAGCTAGGCAGGGCGCCAAACTTGGGCAGGTCGCCCGCGTAGTAGCCCAGGCCCGGCGTGTAGAGGGCCAGCTCCATGAAGCGGTCAAAACCGATCCAGCCGCCATGGGCTGCAATGTGTTCATGAATCTGCTCAGAGAGTTGTTTGGTGAAGGCGGTCATAATTTGTTGGCTTTCCCATGCCATCCCAAGACCTTATGAGCGACCCCTCCGCGCCCTCTTCCATACAGCCGTCATCTGAACTGGTGCGATGGCTGCAATCCCTGGCACTTCCGATCTGGGCACGGGGCATTCTGATCATTGTATTTCTCGCCGTGATGTTCGGCGGACTGGCAATGGTCATCTGGGGGGTGCTACGCCATGATCGCGAGGCCATGGCCTCCGCCATCGGCCTGCTTACCGTGGCCCTGCCCGTCAGTTTGATCGTCATCGGCCTGGTCTTCGGTCAGCGCAGCGAAATGCGACTCGCCAAGCTCACTGATGCAGTGCTGGACGATCTCATCCCCACTCGGGTGGAACAGATCGCATGCAAACCTCGCGGCTTGCAACTCACTCGGCTTGCGCGCGCGGGTTGCCGGGCTACCTATCTGCTTACGCCCATCCCAGGCCAGAGCACCTTGCCTCAGTCACTAAAACTCAGCGTTGAGTTGAATGTGCGCAAGGTCAACGTGATGTTCAGTCTACCGGAACAGGTCACGCCCCAAGGAAGCCTGGATCGTCATCCCGCACTCGCGTGCTATCAACACGTTATCGCTGGTGCCTTGGCCGAGGGATATCGTCTGAACCAGGAATTGGCTGACTACGGCGGTACAGACGGTGGCAAGTCCCTGCTGTTCTACCGCACACTCCCCGAAGATTTCTTGCTGCGCCCCATCGAAAAACTCTATTTCACCCAAGATCTGGGGTTTTTCGTGCGCGGCATCATTGAATCGCAAGAGGCCGCGATATGCACCCCGCCCCCTGTGAAAGCCACAGCATGATTCAGCAGGCTTGGGTCCTCGTCACGGGCGGTGCGCTCAGGCTTGGTCGGGAAATTGGTCTTGCCTTTGCGCGAGCGGGGTGGAACGTGCTGTGCCATTACCGCACGTCCGAAGCCGAGGCCTTGACCACTCAGGCGGCCATCCGCGATATAGGGCGCGATTGCTTGCTGGTTCATATGGATCTTGCGCAGCCGGACGCGACTTCGCAACTGCTGAACCAATGCGTCACCCTTACTGGCTCTTCACCGCGATGCATCGTCAACAATGCCTCGATTTTTGAAGCCGACGATGCCTGCACTGCAAATACACGGGGCCTGCTCGACCATTTCCAGACAAATACCGTTACCCCCCTGCTGCTGGGCAATGCACTCTACGCGTGGCTACAAACGCAACCCCTACCTGGCAATGGACATTACAGCGTAATCCACGTGCTCGATCAAAAAGTACACAACATCAACCCCGACTACTTCTCATACACCGTCAGTAAATTGGCGCTCGCACACAGCATCGCCCTGCAGGCCCAAGCCTTGGCTCCTTTGGTGCGCGTGTGCGGACTCTCCCCTGGTCTGGTTTATCTTAGCGGCCCGCAGACTCAGAACAACTTTGATCGCGCCAGCCAAATCAATCTGCTGCAACAGCGCATCCAACCTGCTGACGTCGCCCGCTGTGCCGTCTTCATCGCCCAAAACACCAGTCTGAACGGATGCACACTCCAAGCGGATAACGGGCAACACCTCGTCCCGCTGAGCCGGGACGTCATGTGGGCGATCGAAGAGAATTCCCATCAATGAACTCCATACTCCTGGCATTTGGCGCCCTTGATCAACGACTCGCAACGCAATGCCGTGCGCTGAGCCTGCGCCGACACGAAGTGGACGTGCGCATTGGGGTTCACGATTTCGAGCGGAAAGCCGCACAACGCATGTGGTTCGACGTAGACCTGTGTATCAAGCTCGATCACGCACCGGCCGCGAAAGATCACATATCCCAAACCGTCGATTACGATTTCATTCGTGAAGTTATCGCAGATGAATGCGGTCGCTACCACCATGAACTGCAAGAAACTCTGTGCGATGCCATCGCCCGTGCATTGCTGCAAAAATCGGAAGTGCATGCGGTACGCGTAGCTACTCGAAAACCCGACGTCTATCCGGATTGTGAGTCCGTTGGAGTCGAACGGGTGTGCATCAAACCTTGGTAAACCTGTGCCTCCATTTCCAAAACATACCGGTTCAGGCGAAGCCAAGACAGGCCTGCAGACCCTGACCCTCACCGGGCTGCGCTTCAATGCCAACCTGGGCATCCTCGCGCACGAAAAGAACGCGCCCCAGCCCATCCAGGTCGATGCCGAACTGAGCCTGGGCGCGCAGCCGCTGGCGCCGCACGACGACGACATCGAGCATGTGCTCGACTACCGCAAGGTACGCCAGATCATCATCGACGAGTGCACGGCCGAGCATGTGAACCTGCTCGAAAGCCTGATCGGCAAGCTGGCGCACCGGCTCATGCTGCTGCCGGGTGTGCGCGGCGTGCGCGTGAAAATTGCCAAACTCGAAATTTTTGACGACTGCGAAGTCGCCATCCGCATGGAAACTGGACAGTGGTGAACGCAATGAATGCAATGGAACCCAGCGCCTGGACGGGCGACGACGCAACTGCTTTGGCAGCACCTGCCCGCGCACCGGCTGATTTCAAGATCGAGCGCGAGGCGCACAAGCTCGAAAAGCGCCTGTGCCGCGAGGTCGGCAAGGCCATCGTGCAGTACAACATGATCGAGGAAGGCGACAAGGTCATGGTCTGCATGTCGGGCGGCAAGGACAGCTACGCACTGCTCGACATCCTGCTCAAGCTGCAAAAGCGCGCGCCCATCCATTTCGACCTGGTGGCCGTCAACCTCGACCAGAAGCAGCCGGGATTCCCCGAGCATGTGCTGCCCGACTACCTGCGCGCGCAGGGCATCCCGTTCCATATCGAGAACGAGGACACCTACAGCATCGTCAAACGCCTCATCCCCGAGGGCAAGACCACCTGCAGCCTGTGCTCGCGCCTGCGCCGCGGCATTCTGTACCGCGTGGCCGACGAGCTGGGTGCCACCAAGATCGCCCTGGGCCACCACCGCGACGACATCCTGCAGACGCTGCTGCTCAACATGTTCTTTGGCGGCAAGTTGAAGAGCATGCCGCCGAAGCTGGTCAGCGACGACGGCCGCCATGTAGTGATCCGCCCGCTGGCCTTTGTTTCGGAAAAAGACACGGTTCGCTGGGCGGCGCAGCGCAACTTCCCGATCATTCCGTGCAACCTGTGTGGCAGCCAGGAAAACCTGCAGCGCAAGCAGGTCGGAGAGATGCTGCGCGAATGGGAGAAGAAATACCCCGGCCGTGTGGAGAACATTTTCAATGCGCTGCAGAACGTGGTGCCGAGCCACCTGCTCGACGGCGACCTCTACGACTTCAAGGGCGCCCAGGCCACCGGCATTGCCAGCGAGGATGGCGACAAGGCCTTCGACCAGGAAGAATTCCCCGCGCCGCCCGGCCTTCCGGGCATGCAGGTGGTGCAGATTGGGTGAAACCCCCCTGTGTCGCTGCGCTCCTTCCCCCCCGCTCTCGCCTCGCTGCGCAATGCGGGCAGGGGGACGCCACCAGCGCCCGCACGTGGGAATGCTGGCGGCCCTTGCGCGGCGGCCGCTGGCCTGGGCCGCGCCAGTACCATGCCTCGCGTGTAGTACGACGCGCCACGGGAAACCGGTACGACAATGGCGGTGTCTTTCCCCATTCTTTTTCAGGAGGCAAGAACCATGACCCCGCTCTGGCTCCGACGCTCGTTCCTCTGCGCCAGCGCCGCCGCGCTGCTGTCGGGCTGCGCCTCGGTGCGCGTGGTGGACAGCCAGGTGCAGAGCTGGTCCACGCTCACTGCCGTACCCGCGCCGCCCACCTACCGGCTGGAAAAGCTCCCTTCGCAGCAGTCCTCTGAAAAAGCCTTCGCCCCCATCGAGGCGCTGGCACACCAGTCGCTGCAGCGTGTCGGCCTGCGCCGCGACGATGCCGGTGCGCGCCTGGTGGCGCAGGTGGGCGTGCGCGCCAGCACCGCCCTGCCCGACTGGCCGCACTACCCGCCGATGTGGGGCTGGGGCGTTGGCTGGAACGGGCGCCCCGGCCTGCGCGCGGGCATGATGCTGCGCGAACTGCCGCCCACCCTGCACCGGCGCGAAGCCAGCGTGGTGCTGCGCGACGCGGCGACGCAGCAGGTGGTTTATGAAACCTCGGCCCTGCACGAGGAGGTGTGGACCGACGACCCGGCCATTTTTGGCGTGCTGTTCGACGCCGCGCTCAGCGGCTTCCCGCAGCCACCCGCCGGGCCACGGCAAGTCCGCACACCACTGGCACGCTGAGATGCAAGCCACCCGCATCATCGCCATCCGCCATGGCGAAACCGCCTGGAACGTGGACACCCGCATCCAGGGCCACCTGGACATTCCGCTCAACGACACCGGCCTGTGGCAGGCGCGCCAGGTGGCGCGGGCGCTGGCGGGCGAGCCGCTCAGCGCTATCTACGCCAGCGACCTGCAGCGCGCCCACACCACAGCGCGTGCGATTGC
>DMZZ01000339.1:9985-10124 GCA_003484805.1 Comamonadaceae bacterium
GCACCTTCGCCGAGATCGAGGCCGAACTGCCCGAACAGGCGCGCCGCTGGCGCCAGCGCGACCCGCATTTCGCGCCCGAAGGCGGCGAGACGCTGGTGCAGCTGCGTGAACGCATCGCCGCCACCACGCACCGCCTGGC
>DMZZ01000339.1:10148-10458 GCA_003484805.1 Comamonadaceae bacterium
AACGCCGCCATCAACCGCCTGCTCTGGACGCCCGAGGGCCTGACCCTGGTCGGCTGGGCCGACACCCAGCACCTCGACACGGCCACGCGCGATGAAACCACTGCCTGAATATTTGCAAGGGTGCATCGGCCAGCGCACCAGTGCGATCGACACGCCCGCGCTGGTGGTGGACCTCGACGCCATGGAACGCAACATTGCACGCATGGCCGAGTTCGCGCGCAAGCACCAGGGGTTGTGGCGCCCGCACGCCAAGCTGCACAAGAGCGCCGAAATCGCCCTGTTGCTGCAGCGCGCCGGTGCCGTGGGCGCC
>DMZZ01000139.1:0-575 GCA_003484805.1 Comamonadaceae bacterium
GCTGGTCGTGCAGCAGGCGCCGGCCCCGCACGTCGGTCAGGGCCGCGTGCGCAAACAGCAGTTGTTTGGCCGCAAAGGCCGAGCGCAGGCCCTGTGTCGCATCCACGCGCGAGCCGAACAACGTCACCTGAAAGCCCCACTGGCGCCCCGCCGCCTCGGCATGGCCGGTGATGTACCACCACTCGGTGCGCAGCTCCGGGTGGCTGCCATGGTCGCGCGGAAACTGCAGCGGTCGCGCGGGCAAGCCCGGCGCAGCGCCCGGCCACAGGCCCAGCGCGCCCAGCCCCAGCAGCGCCCTGCGGCGCAGGCCGGGTGGCGGGAAGGGCGGGGCAGCGTGCATGGCGGGTGCCGGGTTCAGGCGAGCAGCGCGTCGATTTTCTTCTGCGCTGGCGTGCAGTCGCCAAAGTTGCGCGCCACCCAGTCGGCGTCGCAATAGGTGGGCAGATAGCGTTCGCCAGCGTCGCACAGCAGCGACAGGATGGAACCGCTCTCGCCCCGCTCGCGCATCTCGCTGGTCAGCGTGAGCATGGCCACAAAGTTGGTGCCGGTAGACGGCCCCACGCGCCGCCCGAGCA
>DMZZ01000139.1:580-4058 GCA_003484805.1 Comamonadaceae bacterium
GGCGGCCAATGCCCTCGATGCGCGAGCCCGGCGCCGTGAGCGTGGCATCGCCCGTGCGGTGGTACGCGCTGAACACCGAGCCCGCCGGGTCGGCCACGCACACCTGCGTGGCGTGGCGCTGGTAGCGCACGTAGCGGCCAATGGTGGCGCTGGTGCCGCCCGTGCCAGCGCCCACCACGATCCAGCGCGGCACCGGGTGCCGCTCGCGCTGCATCTGCGTGAACATGCTCTCGGCAATGTTGTTGTTGCCGCGCCAGTCGGTGGCGCGCTCGGCGTAGGTGAACTGGTCCATGTAGTGGCCGCCGGTCTGCGCGGCCACTTCGCGCGCGGCGTCGTACACCGCGCCCGCGCTGTCCACGAAATGGCAGCGCCCCCCATGGAACTCGATCTGCGCCACCTTCTCGGGCGAAGTGCTGCGCGGCATCACCGCCACGAACGGCAGGCCCAGCAGGCGCGCGAAATAGGCCTCGCTCACCGCCGTGGAGCCGCTCGACGCCTCGACGATGGTCGAGCCCTCGCGCACCCAGCCATTGCACAGCGCATAGAGAAACAGCGAGCGCGCCAGCCGGTGCTTGAGGCTGCCCGTGGGGTGGGTGGACTCGTCCTTGAGGTACAGGTCGATGCCGCTTTGCTCAAAGGCAGGCAGGCGCAGGGGGATGAGGTGGGTGTCGGCGCTGCGCTGGTAATCGGCCTCGATGCGGGCGATGGCTTCGTGGAGCCAGGCGCCGGTGGGCGCCACGCTGGAGGGGGAGAGGAGAGTCATGGCGGAGATTGTCCGGGAAGATAGAGCTATGAATTCAGGAGCTTTTGGCGCTTGTATTCATTGAGTTCGAAATGGGTTTTATATTGAAATCAAATACTGGTAAGCGCTAGCAGCTATTGAATCAAGAGCGTTTGTCCGGTTGCCAGTCTTCCTTGACTGCCAGCACCGCGTCCTGATCGGCCGCCTGGCGCCCGGCCAGCCAGGCCGTCACCGTGCCCGCCAGCACCACGGCGGCGCACAGCGCCAGCAGGCGCGCCAGCGGCACCCGCAAATCCATGGCCCAGTGAAAGCTCTGCGGGTTCACCACATGCACCAGCACCACCGACACGGCCAGGCCCAGCTGCAGCCCGGCGGCGGCGCACACGCCGGTCCAGGCGGCGCCTTCGCCGGCCACCACGGCCAGGATCTGGCGGCGCGTCAGGCCCAGGTGCGCGAGCAGGCCGAACTCCTTGCGCCACGCCGAACAGCCCGATGGCGATGGCCACGGCCTGCAGCCAGTAGGTGACGGCAAAGCTGCGGTCAAAGATGTACAGTGAACGCGCGCGGATGGCCTGGGCCGACACCATGTACCGGGCTGGCGCGCAGCGGCTCCGCGCCTTGGTGGGTGAGTTTGCCGGGCTCGAAGACTTCGAGATGATCAGCTTATTTGTGAACCAGGTCGTGTAAAGCCTCTGTTTGTTGACAGTTCTCATGTCGATATATAACATGAGATGTATCACTCAATGCCGGAGCAGAAAATGCACCAAACCGCCAAAATTTTCGCCACAGGCCGAAGCCAGGCCGTGCGCTTGCCGCTGGAGTTCCGCTTTGATGTGCCCGAAGTTTTCATCCGCCACGACCCCGCCACAGGAGATGTGGTGCTGTCACGTAAACCGACGGACTGGCAAGGCCTGCTGGACGTGGTGGAGCAGAACAAAGACGAAGATCTCCTGATTGAGCGCCGCCAGACCCATTCCAGGCGCGACCCTTTTGAGGGCGGCCAAGTATGAGCCAACGCTACATGCTTGACACCAACGTGATCAGCCACATCATGCAGGGGCGTGATGCCCAATTGCTTGCCCGCCTGACCCAACTGCCCGTCGGGCAGGTCGTGATGTCCAGCGTGACATTGGCAGAGCTGGAATACGGTTTGCAACGCAAAGGGCAGCCCGCCCGCCTGCGCGATGCCTTGACGCAAGTGCTGCTGCGTATGGATGTACTGCCTTGGGATGAGGCCGTAGCCACCTGCTATGGCGAGCTTTGCGCCACGCTGGAAGCCCAAGGCATCAACCTCAGCGACTTTGACATGATGATTGCCGCCCACGCCGTAGCGCTGGACGTCACTCTGGTGAGCCGTGACAAGGCGTTTGCGCAGGTTCCCACTGGCGTGAATCAGCGACTGCGGTTGGAGATTTGGTAGCCAGGATGTCCCGCGCATTGTTTGCCTGGTCGTCGCAGACCACCGGAACACCAGATTTGCTACATATTTAATAGCTGGTGGCGCATATTGGATAAGGGCTATATAGGAAAATTTAACCATGATGGAAGCAAGATCGAATGCGCCCGCAAGGTCTTCGCCAGGATCACATCTGACCAGGTCAAGTACGAAGTAGTCGATGGCTATGGAAAGTTGATGGAGCTGGTCGCGTAGAAACGGGTCGGCCGACTGCGCTTGGCATCGTTGCCCAAGCGCTGTCGTTTACTCCCCGTAATGCCGTCGTGATCCCGGCTCAGGGTCGATAGCTGTTATCACAGGCAGACGAACAATATCGAGCGGAACATGCAAGCGTCCCAGTGGCAGCAGCCTTGGACGCCTGCACGCTGAAATTCCTACCAATCCTCCTTCACCGCCAGCACCGCATCCCGACCCGCAGCAGCCCGCCCGGCCAGCCAGGCGGTCACCGTGCCCGCCAGCACTACGGCGGCGCACAGCGCCAGCAGGCGGGCTAGCGGCACCCGCAAATCCATCGTCCAGTGAAAGCTCTGCGGGTTCACCACATGCACCAGCACCACCGACACGGCCAGCCCCAGCAGCAGCCCGGCGACCGCGCCCACACCCGTCCAGGCGGCACCCTCGCCGGCCACCACGGCCAGGATCTGGCGGCGCGTCAGGCCCAGGTGCGCGAGCAGGCCGAACTCCTTGCGCCGCGCCAGCACCTGTGCGCTGAAGCTCGCCGCCACACCAAACAGCCCGATGGCGATGGCCACGGCCTGCAGCCAGTAGGTGACGGCGAAGCTGCGGTCAAAGATGTGCAGCGACCGCGCGCGGATCGCCTCGGCCGACACCCATTCCAGCGCGGGGGTTCCTTCCGTCGGCAGTGCCTCGACCGTCTGCCGCAGCGCTGCCAGATCGGCGCCCTCCTGCGGCCATAGCGCCAGGTCGCTGGGGCGCGCATCGCCCGTCAGCCGCTCGTAGTCGGCCAGGTCCAGCGCCACGGCGCCTGCCTGGCGCGCATAGTCACGCCACACGCCCGCTATGAAAAAAGGAGCTGGTGGCGCTTTCCCCTCTTGCTCTGGAGCACTAAAAGACATTGAAAGTGCGGGCCAGTCCATGCCCGGCCGCAGGCCGTAGAGGTCCACCACCGCTTCGCTGATGTAGATGCCGATGCGTCCCGGCGGCAAGGGCAGGGCGGCATCGACCAGCGGCAGGCGTTGGGCCGGGTCGTTGCCCAGCGGGCGGGCCAGCAGTGTGAGCGCGGGGCGCGCCGGGGCCAGCTGCACCGGGCTGGCGCGCAG
>DMZZ01000091.1:0-6524 GCA_003484805.1 Comamonadaceae bacterium
CCCCTGCCGCACCAACTCTCGCACTCGCTCCGCTACCTCCGCTGTCAACACCTTGTAGCGGTACTTCGTGACCCACACAAAGTGATACTCAATCTGAAATACCGTGTGGCTGCCGTATCTGTATTCCATCTCGCACCTCCAGCTCCTTCATTCTCGTAGCTGAAGCTGACCGGCTGGAAGTCGGTGGTTTTAACCCTCTGATGGAAAATAAATCCCGCCGGATCAACAGGTCGCCCTTAGGCCCCGCTTGGCGCGTGCCACATGGATGAGGACCCTGACCTCGTCCATCGTCGGGTTTGACCAGCAGGCCGCTCAGTTGATGAAATTTTCGGTCGCGCGCAGCGCCGCCGCGTTCACCGTGCTGCGGTACTCCACGGGCGTTTGCTTGAAAGCCCGCTTGAAGTGACGCACCAAATGGCTCTGGTCAGAGAAGCCGCAGTCCATAGCAATGCACTTCAGCGGCACAGCCACCGAACGGCTGAGCAGGCGCCGGGCGCGCTCCAGGCGCTGGCGCAAAACATAGGCGTGCGGTGCGCAGCCGAACTCTGCATGGAACTTGCGGATCAGCCCGGACACACTCACGCCCGCCTCGCGCGCCATCTCATCGAGCTTGAGGCTGCGATCCAGGTTGTCCTCGACATACTGCACAAGGCGCCGCCGCTGCCAATCTGCCATGCGGCCGACCAGCGGCACCTCGCGCACGCCGACCTTGGCATAGCGGCGAAGCAGATGAACGCAAAGCTGGTTCACCAGCGACGACCGGTACAGCCCGCCGCCAAGCCCGCCGCTTTCAAGCTCGGACTCGAAGGCGGAAATGAGGCCGGGCAAGATGTCGTCCTGGGCACGCACGCAGTCTTCCATGCCCACATCACTCACGTTTCGCTCAAAAACTTCTTCGGCGACACGGCATAGCTCGGTGTGCGCCAGGTAGATGTGCGTGACGTCGATCGGGCGGTCCCACTTCCACTGCGACGACTCGCCGCGCGTCAGCAGCGAACACACGCTCCGCCCCACCCGCTCGCTGCGCCAAGCGCCACCTGCGCGTCGGCTCATGACCGCATCATCGCACTTGTAAAGCACGAGCATGTAGTCGCGCATGGAAGGAATTTCAACGTCAAGGGACGTGTACTGATAGCCCTTGAGCGTCACCTGATCCCAACCGACCGGCACGCTGTCAAGCGTCAGCTGGCCGGGTATCCAGCGAGGAATTTCATCAGGAGAAACAAGTTTACTCACAAACAACAACTCCGGTAGGCCCATATCCAAGTCAAAAAATTGATTGTCATCAAAGCAGCCGACGCCTACATCGGGGTTAACCCCATTGGCGGACTGCGCTCTGAGAACGAGCAAGATTGGACGCGGCCCCCCGTGCCAATATGACCTGCTGCACCTCCCTCTGAGAATTCAGTGAGTAAAGAGGCAGGTATGACGAACAGCCAGCAACCCAAGGTCCCTATGCACGCAGTCAAGCGTCTGTCCGATCCGGGCGCATCGCAAGGAGCCCGTAGGGCGCCTGAAGATGCGCCTGAATCGGGTAAAACCTTCGATGTCGCTGCGCCAATGGATCACCGACAGGACGCCACCCGGCTGCAAGACGCGAAAGGCTTCGCGAATCAGTGCTACCGGCGCTTCGATGTGCAGCAGATTGAAGACCATGGCATGGCCCTGTGATCGGTCGGCCAGGCCGGTGCCATGCTCCACGAAATCACGCACCTCGGCGTGCACGTTCGACAGGCTTTCGGCCTTGGCGCGCTGGGCAACCAGCCGAACCATTGCTGGCTCGATATCCAGCGCGGTGACCAGGCCGCGCGTGCGCTTCGCGGCTGGGAGCGTGAATGTGCCGTAGCCGCAACCGAACTCGACCATGTTGCAGTCGCTGCCACTGGCGTCCAGAAGGCGATCCAGAACGCCCTCGGGGTGAAAGAACGAAGCACAGTAGTCCTCGTCCGGCATGCCGCTTTCCCAGCCTTTCATGCTCAGAACACCAGTACCTTGTCGGCTACCGCCGTCCATTCAGCCAGGTCTTTCAGCGTATGGCGACGGGCGCCTTCAACCACCTGGTCGTCATTCATGCCACGGGCATCCATGCAGGTGCTGCAGAGGCCGACCTCACCGCCCACCATGCGCACCATGTCTCCCGCGTTGTAGTAGCCCTCCGGCACCTTCTGGCCGTTTTTGGCGCATGACACCGCATCGCCCATCAGAAAGACGCGGACCGCCTGGCCCTCCATCTTGCCCAGGGCGCGGGCCAGCCGCAGGGCGTTGTAGCTGCGCTCCGAGCCATACGGCGCATCGTTGAGAATGAAAAGGGTTGCCATGATTTGCTCCTGCGTTGGATTGAAACGGTGCTTTGGCTAATGTGTAGCCGCCCATCAAATGGCCGCCTCGACGGCCAGCCCTGCCGCCTTCCACTCCGGAAAGCCATCCTCCAGCCGACGGACCCGATACCCCTGGGCGCGCAGGGCCGCAACGGCGTCGAAAGACATCACGCAATAAGGGCCGCGGCAATAGGCAACCACCTCCCGTTCCTTGGGCAGATCTGCCAGGCGGCCGAGCAGCTCGTGGGTTGGGATGTTGATCGCGCCTTGGACATGGCCCAGCTCGTACTCCTGCTGCGGTCGCACATCCAGCACCGTCACTAGACCGGACGCCAACCTGTCGACGAGTTCCTCCCGAGAGATGGCTTCGAGTGCATCACGCTTGGAAAAATAGTCACGCATCACCCCTTGCACCTCTGCAAGGTTGCGCTCCCCCACACGGCCAAGCGACTTGAGCAGCGCCACCACCTCCACGTCACCCGCCAAGCGGTAGAAAACCCGCTTGCCCTGGCGCTCGCTCTCGACAAGCCGCGCCCTGCGCAGCAGCTGCAGGTGCCGCGATGCGTTGGCGAGCGTCATGCCAGCCGACTTGGCAAGGTCCTCCACGCTGCGTGCGCCCTGTCCCAGACTTTCCAACAACTCCAGACGGTTCGCATGCCCAAGGGCTTGGGCGATGCCCGCCAGATTCTCGAAAACCACATGTTTTGGGCTTTGCGTTGACAACAAGGGATTCATAATCTAACAATCCGCATATTGATTGAATGATGACATGTTTGCGTCGGTGGATCAAGCGGGCCATGCCGTCAATGCCTAGGGTACACAGAGCAACGGTATGCCGCCGCTCTGAATGCCCGTCCTCGGACACACCACAACAAAACGAAAGTTTTCATGTTCACTAATGCAATGCACCGGCAAGTGCTCATTCTGGCCGTCGCTCAGGCACTTTTTCAGATCGTGTCTGTGATGGTCATGACCATCGGAGGTCTGGCAGGAGCGCAAATCGCAAAATCCCCGGCCTGGGCCACGCTGCCCATCGCGGCGATGTTCTGTGGCACGGCCTTGTTGACCTTTCCTGCCTCCCTGATGATGGATCGGATTGGCCGACGCCTGGGCTTTCAGTGCGGAACGCTGCTGGGGGTCAGCGGTGGATTGGTGGCCGCCTTCGGGGTGCACCAGGCCTCACTGTCGCTGCTGTCGTTCGGCACTTTTTTGGTAGGGGGCTACCAAGCGTTCGCACAGTTCTATCGATTTGCTGCCAGTGAGGTGGCCGACAGTTCGTTTCGACCACGTGCGATTTCGCTGGTAATGGCTGGCGGTGTGGTGGCAGCGTTGGCTGGCCCCCTCCTGGCACGCCTGGGTGGCCCGTTGTATCAGCCCGAATATCTTGGCTCGTTCCTGATCCTGGCGGTGGTGTCAATGGTTGCGGCGGGAGCGCTGTTCAAGCTGCAGGTGCCGCAACCTGCCGCACGAAGCGACTCCGCAGACCCGGGCCGTCCATGGCAGCAAATCGTTTCGCAGCCTTCCTACATGGTGGCGCTGTTCGGCGCAGCAACGGGCTACGGCATCATGATCCTGGCAATGACGGCCACGCCCATTGCCATGGTGCACCACCACCACGGCCTCGGTACCGCTGCAACAGTGATCCAGCTACATGTGCTGGGCATGTTCCTGCCCTCGTTCTTCACGGGATCCCTCATCGCCCGCTTCGGAGTCCTCCGAATCATGCTCATTGGTCTGGCCCTGTTTGGTGGGCACATCCTGATGACGCTCACGGGAACAGGCTTTGTTTCGTTCGCATCTGCACTCGTCTTGTTGGGTGTGGGATGGAACTTCATGTATATCGGCGGAACCACGCTGTTGACGAGCACCTACACGGCAGCCGAGAGGGCACGCGCACAAGCGATCAACGACATGACGATCTTTGCGGTCGGGCTGACCTGCTCATTCAGCGCGGGGTGGCTTCTGCAGGCCTTGGGGTGGCAGAGCATGAACCTGGTGCTTGTTCCCTGGCTGTTGGTTTCTGGGGCATCGCTGCTCTGGTTTTCAGCACGACAGCGTGAGAATGAGACGGCCGCGAGAAGCATCTCTTGATGGTGGCATCTTGTAGATGTAAAACAGATCGCTTGCGCAGAAGGTGTTGTCGGCCACGGTGATGATGGCGCCCCTTGCAGGTTGGCCATCTTGGGCCGCTACCGTCGATTTGCAGCCGGTGATATGCAAGTCCGACTGGCTCTGAGGCTCAGCGCAGGCCGAAAAAGGACAGGACGAAAAGAACGACAACGACCAGGCCGACGATGTAAATGATGCTGTTCATGGAGATTTTCCTTCACGTGAATGGGATGGGTAGCGGTACATCACCGAGGATGTGCTGACCCGCAACCCCCACCTTAGCGGCCGCGCGGCTGTTGCTCTGTGCGCTAGCGCTCATAGAGCCCCGCGGCGGTTGGCATTCATGCCGTGGCGTTCGGGAGCTGGTTTGCAGAATTTGCCTCGCTCTGGTGCTTTCGGATAGACTCATACAGTAATAACATTGTTGCAACAGGAGCGGTTATGCAAATTGCGATTCGAACGATTGGAAACAGCAAAGGCATCGTGTTGCCCAAGCTGCTTCTCGCCCAAGCGGGAATGGAAGGCCAGTTGGTCGCCGACATTGCGGTGGAGAACGGTGCCATCGTCTTGCGCAAGCCATCCAAGGCGCTGCGCTCAGGATGGGCCGAGGCTGCGGCGGCTGTGGCCGAACAGGGCGGCGATGCCTTGCTGATGGGCGAGTTTGGCAACGTGCAGGACGCGGAGCTATCTTGGTAACGCGCGGAGAAATCTGGCTGGTAAACCTCGACCCGACGGTTGGCAGCGAGATTCAGAAGTCGCGCCCCTGCGTGGTGGTTTCTCCGGCGGAGTTGAACGACAGCCTGCGCACCGTCATCGTTGCGCCCATGACGTCAAAGGGGTTCGCTGCTCCATTCCGCGTGCCGGTCACACATGCAGGCACCAAAGGGCTGATCGTGCTCGATCAACTGCGAACGGTAGACAAAGTGCGCCTGGTCAAAAAGTTGGGCGCGGTGCCTGCCAAGACGTTGGTCATGGCGTTGGGGACGCTGCAAGAAATATTTGCAGAGTAAGTGGGGAAAGATTCAGTGGTTTGAAGAATGGGCGCATCTCCAAGGCAACACAAAAAAACAGTGTTTTTTGCCTATAACGCCCGTCCAGCAAGCGCCAAAAGCTATCAATACAATAGCAAACGCCCCGCGCAAACCTTGCGGTCTGCGCGGGGCGTCGTGTTTTTCAGCCCGTCTTCAGCGCTTACAGCACCTCAAACACACCGGCAGCACCCATGCCGCCGCCGATGCACATGGTGACACAGACTTTCTTGGCACCACGGCGCTTGCCTTCGATGAGGGCGTGGCCGGTGAGACGCTGGCCGCTCATGCCGAAGGGGTGGCCCACGGCGATGGCGCCGCCGTTGACGTTGAGCTTGTCGGCAGGGATGCCCAGCTTGTCGCGGCAGTAGAGCACCTGCACGGCGAAGGCTTCGTTCAGCTCCCACAGGTCGATGTCGTTCATCGTGAGGCCCAGGCGCTTGAGCACCTTGGGGATGGCGAACACGGGGCCGATGCCCATTTCATCAGGCTCGCAACCGGCCACGGCAAAGCCCAGGAAGCGGCCCAGGGGCTTGAGGCCCTTCTTCGCGGCCAGGTCTTCGTGCATGACAACCACGGCACCGGCGCCGTCCGACAGCTGGCTGGCATTGCCGGCGGAAACCAGGCCACCCGGCAGCGCCGAGCGCAGGCCCTTGATGCCGTCATAGGTGGTGCCGGCACGGATGCCTTCGTCCACGCTCACGGTCACCTGCTTGGTGGTCAGGCCCATGACCTTGTCGGCCACGCCCATGGTCACGGTGATGGGGGCGATTTCAGCGGTGAACAGGCCGGCTTCCAGCGCGGCGCTGGCCTTTTGCTGGCTGGCGGCGCCGTATTCGTCCATGGCCTCGCGGCTGATGTTGTAGCGCTTGGCGACCTGCTCGGCCGTTTGCAGCATGGGCCAGTACACCTCGGGCTTGTTCTTCATCAGCCAGGTTTCCTGCAGCATGTGGTGGTTCATCTCCTGCGCGGTGCAGGAGATGGTTTCCAGGCCACCGGCCACGTACACATCGCCTTCGTTGGCGATGATGCGCTGCGCCGCCAGGGCAATGGTCTGCAGGCCGGACGA
>DMZZ01000091.1:6592-10117 GCA_003484805.1 Comamonadaceae bacterium
CGTGCTCGATCACGTGGCCACCCAGTGTGGCGCCGTGGGTCATGTTGAAGGCACCCTTCCAGCTCTTCGTCAGGGGGGTGCGTGCGGTCGATACGATTACTGCGGATGTCATGTTGGATCCTTGTTCGGTGGTGTGGCTGGGCGCTTACTGGAAGGTCTTGCCTTCAGCGGCCAGCTTGGCCAGCAGCGGGGCGGGCTTCCAGAACGCAGCGTCGTCCAGCGGGTTCTTGGCAAAGCGGTTCATGGCCTGCACCACGTTGAACAGACCGACTTCGTTGGCGTAGTTCAGCGGGCCGCCACGGTACACCGGGAAGCCGTAGCCGAAGATGTAGACCACGTCGATGTCGCTGGCCTTGTTGGCAATGCCTTCTTCGAGGATGTAGGCGGCTTCGTTGACCAGGGCGAACACCAGGCGCTGCACGATTTCTTCGTCGGAGATCTTGCGGGGCGTGATGCCGAGCGAGGCGCGGTGGTCCTCGATCATCTTGACCACTTCGGCGTTCGGGATGGCGTCGCGCTTGCCGGGCACGTAGTCGTACCAGCCCGCACCGGTCTTCTGGCCGAAACGGCCCTTCTCGCACAGCAGGTCAGCGGTCTTGCTGTACTTCATGTCGGGCTTCTCGGTGTAGCGGCGCTTGCGGATGGCCCAGCCGATGTCGTTGCCGGCCAGGTCGCCCATGCGGAACGGGCCCATGGCCATGCCGAATTTCTCCATCGCCTTGTCCACCTGCTCGGGCGTGCANNCCTTCGTCGAGCAAAAAGCCGCCCTGGCGGCCGTATTGCTCGATCATGCGGTTGCCGATGAAGCCGTCGCACACGCCGGACACCACGGCGGTCTTCTTGATCTTCTTGGCAATGGCCATCACGGTGGCGAGCACGTCCTTGGCGGTGGCCTCGCCGCGCACCACTTCCAGCAGCTTCATCACGTTGGCAGGGCTGAAGAAGTGCAGGCCCACCACGTCCTGCGGACGCTGGGTGAAGCTGGCGATCTTGTCGACGTCGAGCGTGGAGGTGTTGGATGCCAGGATGGCACCGGGCTTCATCACACGGTCGAGTTCCTTGAACACGGCTTCTTTCACGCCGATTTCTTCAAACACGGCCTCGATCACGAGGTCGGCGTCCTGGAGGTCGTCGTAGCTCAGCGTAGTGCTCAGCAGCGCCATACGCTGCTCGTACTTGTCCTGCTTGAGCTTTTTCTTGGCCACCTGGGCTTCGTAGTTCTTGCGGATGGTGGCGATGCCACGGTCCAGCGCCTCCTGCTTCATCTCCAGCATTTTCACGGGGATGCCGGCATTCAGGAAGTTCATGGCGATGCCGCCACCCATGGTGCCGGCGCCGATCACGGCCACGGCCTTGATATCGCGCTTGGGGGTGTCCGAAGGCACATCGGGGATCTTGCTCGCGGCGCGCTCGGCCAGGAACAGGTGGCGCAGCGAGCGCGACTCGGCCGTCCACATCAGGTTGATGAAAATCTCGCGCTCGGTGGCCAGGCCATCGGCAAACTTCTTCTTGGTGGCGGCCTCGACGGCGTCCACGCACTTGGCGGGCGCCGGAAAATTCTTGGCCATGCCCTTGACCATGTTGCGGGCGAACTGAAAGTACGCATCGCCCTCGGGGTGCTTGCACGGCAGGTTGCGCACCAGCGGCATCGGGCGCACGTCGGCCACGCTCTGTGCAAAGGCCAGCGCCTCGGCGGCCAGCACCTCGGGCGAGGCCACCAGCTTGTCGAACAGCTTCTGGCCGGGCAGCATGGCGAGCATCTCGCTCTTGATGGCTTCGCCGCTCACGATCATGTTCAGGGCGGGCTCGACGCCAATCACGCGCGGCAGGCGCTGCGTGCCGCCAGCGCCGGGCAGGATGCCCAGCTTCACTTCGGGCAGGGCCACGCTGCAGCCGGGGGCGGCCACGCGGTAGTGGCAGCCCAGGGCCAGCTCCAGGCCGCCGCCCATCACCACGCTGTGGATGGCCGCGACGACGGGCTTGTCCGAGTTTTCCAGGGCCGCGATGACCGAATTGAGGTTGGGCTCCTGCATGGCACGGTCGGTGCCGAATTCCTTGATGTCGGCACCGCCGGAGAACGCGCCCCCGGCACCGGTGATGACGATGGCCTTGACGGCACCGTCGGCATTGGCCTGGTTCAGGCCCTCGACGATGCCTTGGCGGGTCGACAGACCCAGTCCGTTCACAGGCGGGTTGGCCAGCGTGATCACGGCGACGGAGCCGTGGACTTTGTATTCAGCGGTCATGCTGTTGTTCCTTCGAAAGTAAAAACGAACGGTCGTGCGATTTTGATTGTAAAGACTTCTGTCCGCTTTGCCAGTAGGGCTTTGTCTCGCCTGGGACAAAGGCGAAAAAAAGGCGCCCTGCACGCTTGCGCAAGGCGCCTGGACGGGCAATGCGGTGGTGCCGGTCAGACCTCCAGCCACTCCTTGCGCACGTAGTTGTCGGCGCGCAGGCTGTCGGGCGTGCCCTGGAACACGATCGAGCCGTGGCCCATGACGAGCGCACGGTCGGAGATGTCCATGGCAATGGTCAGTTTCTGCTCGATCAGCAGCACGGAAATGCCGCGCTCCTTGATCGTCTTGAGGTACTGCCCGACGAGTTCGACGATCTTGGGCGCCAGCCCTTCGGTGGGTTCGTCGATGATGATGAGGTCGGGGTCGCCCATGAGGGTGCGGCACAGCGTGAGCATCTGCTGTTCGCCGCCCGACATCACGCCCGCCTCGATGTTGCGGCGTTCGTGCAGGCGCGGGAACAGTGCATACATGTCGTCAAACGACCAGCGGCTGCCCCGGCCAGCGCCCTTTTGGCCCAGCAGCAGGTTCTGGTGGACGGTGAGGTTGGGAAACACGTCGCGGCTTTCGGGCACATAGCCCAGGCCCAGGTGGGCGATCTCGTAGGCCTTCTTGCCGTTGAGGTTCTGTCCCTTCCATTGCAGCGTGCCCTCCCAGTCCACCAGGCCCATGATGGCCTTGGCCGTGGTGGAGCGGCCCGAGCCGTTGCGACCCAGCAGCGCGACGATTTCGCCGGGCTGCACGTCGAACGAGACGCCGTGCAGCACATGGCTTTTGCCATAGTAGGCGTGAAGATTTTCAATATGCAACATATCAGTTATCCATTCTGCGTATGCAGTACCCGCAACGCATGAAACTGGCGCGGCCCAGGCCAGGGCTCCCGCACAAGGGCCGCCCCGCCGCGCTGGGAGCGTCCCCCTGCCCGCAGCGCACAGCGCTGCGAGAGCAGGGGGAAGGAGTGAAGCGACTCAGGGGGGCATGCACTTTCATCAGTGTCCCTCCGCCTGTGCATCGGCCACGGCGGAGCCCAGGTAGGCCTCTTGCACGCGCGCATTGGCGCGCACCTTGTCGGGGGTGTCGAAAGCGATCACCTCGCCATACACCACCACGGCGATCTTGTCGGCCAGGCCGAACACCACGCCCATGTCGTGCTCCACCGTCAGCAGTGTGCGCCCTTCGGTCACTTCCTTGATGAGGTGGATGAAACGCGTCGTCTCGCTGCGGCTCATGC
>DMZZ01000224.1:0-5042 GCA_003484805.1 Comamonadaceae bacterium
GGCGCCCAAGGGCTGATGCAGGTGATGACGCGCATCCACTCCGACAAGTACGAAACCGTAGGCGGCCAACTCGCTGCTTTTGATCCGGTGACCAATGTGCGGGTGGGTGTGAAGGTACTGCAGGAGTGCATTGCCCGCGCTGGATCCCTGGAAGGCGGCCTGCGCTTTTACGTGGGTGCAGCCAACCTGCCGGACGATGGCGGTTATGCCGCCAAGGTGCTGGCAGAACATTTCCGGTTGAGCCAGGTCGCCAGCGGCCGCCCCATGCCCACCACACCCATCGCTCCCCCTGCGGCTGCGCAGACGCTCACCAGCCAGGCACCGGTCCAGGCCATCCCCGCTGCAGCCCCGGCGCCTGCGGCCAGCGATGCGGTTTCCAGCGAGAAGGTGGCATTGCTGTCCACCTCCAATCTCTGACGTCCTGCCCGTGGGCGGACGCACCCAGGGACGGAACAGCAGGCCCGTAGCGGCTCAGTTACACTAGCAGGGTACGCAACTGGCGATAGGCGCGGGCTCCCACGGGGCCTGCCGCTGACGTGGAAACCTGCAGGGGCCTGCCTCTTGTGAACCACTGGGAAGCGTACCGCACGGGGCTAATCCCTACTGCGTTCAGCCGTTCGCCTGGGCAGCCCTTGTTTCAAGGGACATCAAGAGCGTGTTTATGACCTTTTCATGGTACCCGCAAGGCAGCAAACAGCCGCAATCTAGGCGCGCGCCGCAGCCCATGCTGGCGGCCTGGGCAAGGTGCGCAACGACGAGTGCGGCTGTTTGCTGCCCTGCCCTTCGGGTTGCCCCGCAAAGGCAGCGTCTGCAGCGTTGCCCATCCTCGCCGCACATCGGTGCGGCTTGCGGTGGGCGCCTTGCATCCACTGCCTTTGCGGGGCAACGGGTACCATGAAAAGGTCATAAACACGCTCTAAGCATAGGACTGCCAATCATGTACGACCGCAATATTCTTGTCGAACAAACCGACCCCGAACTCTTTGCTGCCATCCAGGCTGAAAACGCCCGGCAAGAGCACCACATCGAGCTGATCGCCAGCGAGAACTACGCCTCGCCCGCCGTCATGTGGGCCCAGGGCACGCAGCTGACCAACAAGTACGCCGAAGGCTATCCCGGCAAGCGTTACTACGGTGGCTGCGAGCATGTGGACGTGGCCGAACAACTGGCCATCGACCGCGTCAAGCAGATCTTCGACGCCGAAGCCGCCAACGTGCAGCCCCACTGCGGCGCCTCTGCCAACGAGGCGGTGTTCCTGGCCTTCCTCAAGCCCGGCGACACCATCATGGGCATGAGCCTGGCCGACGGCGGCCACCTCACACACGGCATGCCGCTGAACATGTCGGGCAAGTGGTTCAACGTGGTCTCCTACGGCCTGGACGCCAACGAAGCCATCGACTATGAAGCGATGGAAAAGAAGGCCCACGAGACCAAGCCCAAGCTCATCATCGCCGGTGCATCGGCCTACAGCCTGCACATCGACTTTGCGCGCTTTGCCAAGGTGGCCAAGGACGTGGGTGCGATCTTCATGGTGGACATGGCCCACTACGCTGGCTTGATCGCAGCTGGCGTGTACCCCAACCCCGTGCCCCACGCCGACGTGGTCACCTCCACCACGCACAAGAGCCTGCGCGGCCCCCGTGGCGGCATCATCCTGATGAAGGCGCAGCACGAAAAGGCTATCAACAGCGCCATCTTCCCCGGCCTGCAGGGCGGCCCGCTGATGCACGTCATCGCGGCCAAGGCCGTGGCCTTCAAGGAAGCGCTGCAGCCCGAGTTCAAGACCTACCAGGAACAGGTGGCCAAGAACGCCAAGGTGGTGGCCGAGACGCTGACCGCACGCGGCCTGCGCATCGTGAGCGGCGGCACGCAAAGCCACGTGATGCTGGTCGATCTGCGCGCCAAGGGCATCACCGGCAAGGAAGCCGAGGCCGTGCTGGGCCAGGCCCACATGACCATCAACAAGAACGCGATCCCCAACGACCCGGAAAAGCCGATGGTGACCAGCGGCGTGCGCATTGGCACCCCCGCCATGACCACGCGCGGCTTCAAGGAAGAAGAAGCGCGCATCACCGCCAACCTGATCGCCGACGTGCTGGACAACCCGCGCGATGAAGCCAACATCGCCGCCGTGCGTGCCAAGGTCAATGCGCTGACGGCGCGTTTTCCGGTCTACCGCTGATCTCCGCCGCCGCACACGCCCCTGCGCGTGTGCCGGCGCAAGACAGACCCCGCCCCGGAACACCCCGATGAAATGCCCTTTCTGCAGCCACCATGAAACCCAGGTGGTTGAAACCCGGGTGTCCGAGGACGGAGATTTCATTCGCCGCCGGCGGCGCTGCTCCACCTGCGAGAANNAAGCGGTTCACCACCTACGAGCGGCCGGAAGTCAGCTTCCCCGTCGTGGTGAAAAAAGACGGCCGCCGCACCGAGTACGCGCGCCCCAAGCTCATGGGCTCGTTCAACATCGCGCTGCGCAAGCGTCCGGTAAGCACCGCTCAGGTCGATTCGGCCATCGAGCGCATCGAGGAAATGCTGCTCAATCTGGGCCAGCGCGAGATTCCTTCCAGCCGCATCGGCGAGCTGGTCATGCGCGAACTCAAGAAGCTCGACAAAGTGGCCTACATCCGCTATGCCAGCGTGTACCGCAGCTTCGAAGACATCGACGAGTTCAAGACCCTGGTGGACGAAGTCCGGCAGTAACCGGCAAGAGGCGCAGGCCGTCAGTCTTCCCTCAGCATGCAGCGCCATTCAAAATATAGCTGACACCGCTTGTCCAGAAAGCGTTTCAGCCCATTTTTGCATCAAATGCTGTCGCTTGCGGCACGGCAGCGCGAAAGCCGCGGGGGCACAATGCTTCCCCTGTGAAAACCCGCCATCTGCTGCAGCTTGTGCTGCTGTCCGCCCTGTGGGGCGCCTCCTTCCTGTTCATCCGCATCGCCAGCCCGGTACTGGGCCCCCAGGTGGCCGCAGCCCTGCGCATTGGCCTGGCCACCCTCACGCTGATGGCCATCATGCGCGCCACGCGCGAGCCCTGGCCCTGGCAGCACTGGCGTGAGCTGACGGGCCTGGGCGCACTGACCGTGGCCCTGCCCTTCCTGCTCTACGCCTGGGCCGCCCTGCGCCTGCCTGCGGGCTACAGCTCGCTGCTCAACACCATGGTCGTGCCTTTCGGTGTGCTGGCCTCGGCCTGGATGAAAGAAGACACGCTCAGCCTGCGCAAGTGGCTGGGCTGCCTGTGCGGCTTTGTCGGCGTGGCGTTCATCGTGCAGCTGGGGCCCGTGCAGCCCACGCCCGAGCTGGTGCTGGCGGCTCTGGCCTGCATGGGGGCTGCCGCCTGCTATGGGGTGTGCACGCCCTGGATGAAGCGTTCCACGCAGCGCATCAGCCCGCTGGCCATTGCCGCCGGGATCCACGCCACCGCACTGGTGATGCTGGTGCCGGGCGCTGCCTGGGGCTGGCCCCAGGCCCGGTTCACCGTGCCGGCCCTGCTGGCCGTGCTGGTGATGGGCGTGGTGACTTCGGGCCTGGCCTACTGGCTCAACCTGCGCGTGCTCAGCCAGATCTCGCCCGTGGCGGCGATGAGCTCGGCTTTCATGATTCCATTGTTCGGCGTGGCCTGGGGCCATATTTTTCTGGGGGAAGCGCTGGGCCCGGGCATGTTGTGGGGCGGCGCACTGGTGCTGCTGGCGACCTCGCTGGTCACCGGCTTCAACCCGCTGCGCCTGCTGGCGTTCCTACGGGCGCGCTGAACCCTTCTCGCCGGGCAGTTACGGCCGCGTGGCAGGAATGGGCGGCACCGCCTGCACCACATCGCCACACTGCGCGCGGTGGCGCAGCGCGTGGTCCATCAGCACCAGCGCCAGCAGCGCCTCGGCGATGGGTGCCGCGCGGATGCCCACGCAGGGGTCATGGCGGCCCTTGGTGACCACCTCGGTGCTCTGGCCGTGGATGTCGATGGTTTCGCGCGGGCTCAGGATGGAACTGGTGGGCTTGATGGCGATGCTCACCTCGATGTCCTGCCCGGTGCTGATGCCACCGAGCACACCGCCCGCGTTGTTGGCGCGAAAGCCCTCAGGCGAGAGCGAATCACCGTGCACGGTGCCACGCTGTGCCACGCTGGCAAAGCCCGCGCCAATTTCCACGCCCTTGACGGCATTGAGCCCCATCATGGCGTAGGCGATATCGGCGTCGAGCTTGTCGAACAGCGGCTCGCCCAGGCCCACAGGCACGCCCGTGGCCTGCACGCGGATGCGCGCACCACACGAATCGTGCGCCTTGCGCAGCAGATCCATGTAATCCTCGTAGCGCTGCACATCGGCTACGGGCGCGAAGAAAGGGTTGTGCGGCACATGGTCCCAGCTCTCGAACGGGATGTCGAGCTCGCCCAGTTGTGTCATGCAGGCGCGAAACTGCGTGCCAAACTTCTCGGCCAGCCACTTCTTGGCCACGGCGCCCGCAGCCACTGTGGGCGCCGTCATGCGTGCCGACGAGCGCCCGCCACCGCGCGGGTCGCGCAAGCCGTACTTGTGCCAGTAGGTGTAGTCGGCATGGCCGGGGCGGAAGGTGCGCAGGATGTCGCCGTAGTCCTTGCTGCGCTGATCCTGGTTGCGGATCAGCAGCGCGATCGGCGTGCCGGTGGTGCGGCCCTCGTACACGCCGGAGAGGATTTCCACCGCGTCGGGCTCGTTGCGCTGCGTGACGTGGCGGCTGGTGCCGGGGCGGCGGCGGTCGAGGTCGCCCTGGATGTCGGCCTCGGACAGCAGCATGCCGGGCGGGCAGCCGTCGATCACGCAGCCAATGGCCGGGCCGTGGGATTCACCAAAGTTGGTGACGCAGAAAAGGGTGCCGAAGGTGTTGCCGCTCATGGCGCCGGATTATCCCAGACGGTTACAGGTGCATGAGAAAAGCGCGCCAAATGCCTGCGCCCGCGCGGCCCAGGCCAGCGGACGCCGCGCAAGGGCCGCCCCGCCGCGCTGGCGGTGTCCCCCTTCCCGCGCGCAGCGCGAGAGAAGGGGGAAGGCGCGAAGCACCACAGGGGG
>DMZZ01000210.1:0-6821 GCA_003484805.1 Comamonadaceae bacterium
GCGGGCAAACTGCCCAAGGTCGCCTTGGTGGCATGCATGCGCAAACTGCTGACCACGCTCGACGCAATGGTCAGAACCGGCAAACCTTGGGACCCGTCGCTTGATAGCGCTTGACTTTTACGATGGTTACTCAGGGGGGTGTTCATTTCAATGTGAAAGATGCAGGCCGCATTCGCGGTTGTCTTCGCCTTTGGTGGGGTCCACATAGTCGAAGTTGTTGGGCAAGCCATGCTTTTCGCAGTATTCGTACAGTTCCTTGGACGTCCAGTGCAGCAGCGGCGCGACCTTGATCAGGCCGTCGGGGTTGATGCTCACGGGTTCCATCTGCGCGCGCACTGCGGTGTCGGTGGCGCGCAGCGCGGTGAACCACACCTTGGGGGCTGTCTCGCGCAGCGCGCGGGTAAAGGGTTCGAGCTTCACTTCCGCAGTGAAGGCGGCGTGGCGCGGGTCATTCAGCGCGGGCGTCGCGCCTTCCACAGCCTCGCGGTGCGCGCGCGAGCGGCGCGGCAGGTAGATCTGCAGGTTCAGGCCGAGCTGCTTCGTCACTTCGTCGGCGAAACGGTAGGTGGCTTCGGTGTTGTAACCGTTGTCCATCCAGACCACCGGCACGTCGGGCCGCACGCGCGTGACCAGGTGCAGGATCACCGCCTCGAAGGGGCGGAAGTTGGTGGTGACGATGGTGGGCTGGGCCAGGCCCAGCGCCCAGGCCGTGAGGCCGGGAGCGTCGCGGCCCAGTTCGGCATTGATGCGGGTGAGGTCGGTGGGGTTCATGGTGGTGTGGCTCATCATGCGGCCTTGCGGAAGTGGGGCAGCGGGTGCGTCGCATCGCCCTGGTAGAAGGCGCTGAACCGGTCGAACTGGCGCTGCGCGTCGGCCAGATCCTCGCCCTCGCGCAGCACGGCCACGTCGAAGCCGCAGCGTGCCATTTGCACAAGCTGGTCGATCAACACGTCGCCCGTGGCGCGGATCTCGCCCGCAAACTTCAGACGCTGGCGCAGCAGGCGCGCCTGGCTGAAGGCGCGGCCGTCGTTGAACTTGGGGAAGTGCAGGTCGATGCGCGCCACGCCCGCAAGGTCCAGGGCCTGCGGGTCTGCATCGTTTGGCAATTCAATGACTTTTTGGCCTTCGGCGCTTATCTGGTGGGCGTTAGCAGCTATGATTTTCATGGTATTTCTCGGGGCGGGCTCAAGCGGAAAAGGCAGAGGAGGGCAGACGCACGGCGTTGGCGGAGGCCTTGAAGGGGTCGATGCCCACGCGGCGCACGGTGTCGATGAAGTGCTCGTACTTCGGGCCTTGCGAGTGGTCGGGCAACTGCTGGCGCAGGGCGCGGTAGGTGGTGAGCAGGGCTTCGATTACGCCCGGCACCTCGGCGGCGCTGAACGAGGGGCCGATGATTTTGCCGGGCGCTGCCGGGCCTGACAGGTGCGAGCCGTCGGCGCCGCCCAGCGTGATCTGGTACCACTCCTTGCCGTCCTTGTCCACGCCCAGGATGCCGATATGGCCGCTGTGGTGGTGGCCGCAGCTGTTGATGCAGCCGCTGATGTGCAGGTCGATCTCGCCCAGGTCGAACAGTTCGTCGAGGTCCTGGTAGCGCTCGGTGATGGCCTCGGCGATGGGCAGCGAGCGGGCGTTGGCCAGCGAGCAGTAGTCGCCGCCGGGGCAGGCGATCATGTCGGTCAGCAGGCCGATGTTGGGCTTGGCCAGGCCCAGGGCGCGGGCGGCCTTGTACAGCGCGGGCAACTGGTCGCGGCGCACCCAGGGCAGCACCAGGTTCTGCTCGTGCGTCACGCGCATTTCGCCGGCCGAGAAGCGGTCGGCCAGTTCGGCGGCGGCGTCCATCTGGTCGGCGGTGGCGTCGCCGGGGGCGTAGCCCAGGCGCTTGAACGACAGCACCACGGCGCGCAGTTGCGGCTGGCGGTGCGGCAACACGTTGCGGTGCATCCAGCGGCCAAACTCCGAGTCTTCGTCCGAGGCGGTGCGCAGCAGGGCCAGGGTTTCGGCCTCGGCGTCCGAGGGGCGCAGGTCAAGCTGAGGCTCCTGGAAGGAGGCTGTCACGCGGTCGAGCTCGGCCTGGGTGATGGTGTGCGGGCCGCCTTCCACTTCGACGATCTGGCGGAACTCTTCGTCGACCTGGTCAATGTAGGCCTGGCCTTCGGCCTTCACCAGAATCTTGATGCGCGCCTTCCAGGAGTTGTCGCGGCGGCCGTAGCGGTTGTAGACGCGGATCACGGCCTCCAGGTAGTTCATGAGCTGGTTCCACGGCAGGAACTCGCGCAGCACCGGGCTGATGGTGGGCGTGCGGCCCATGCCGCCGCCCACGCGCACCTTAAAGCCGAGCTCGCCTGCGTCGCTGCGCACAAGCTGCAAGCCCACGTCGTACCAGCCCAGGGCGGCGCGGTCTTCGCGTGCGCCGTTGATCGAGATCTTGAACTTGCGCGGCAGGAAGGCGAACTCGGGGTGCAGCGTGCTCCATTGGCGCAAGATTTCGCAGAACGGGCGTGGGTCGGCGATCTCGTCCTCGGCAATGCCGGCCAGCGCGTCGCTGTTGATGTTGCGAATGCAGTTGCCGCTGGTCTGGATGCCGTGCAGGTGGACGGTGGCCAGCAGATCCATCACGTCGGCGGCTTTCGCCAGCGGAATCCAGTTGAACTGCACGTTGGTGCGCGTGGTGAAGTGGCCGTAGCCGTACTTCAGCTTCGTGCCGATACGGCGGCCGTCTGGCAGCGGGATGTCGCCCAGTTTTTCCTGGGTGGCCTGGGCCTCGGCGAGCAGGGCGGCGTCGGGCTGGTCGTACTCGCGCGCCACGCGTGCCAGCACGCGCAGCTGAGTGCTGGAAAGCTCGCCATAGGGTACGGCCACGCGCAGCATGGGCGCGTAGCGCTGCACATACCAGCCGTTTTGCAGGCGCAGGGGCTTGAACTCGTCTTCGCCGAGCTTGCCGGCCTGCCAGCGTTCGAGTTGGTCGCGGAACTGCTGGGCGCGCAGCTGGATGAACTGGTGGTCGAAATCGGTGTATTGGTACATGGAGCGATTCAGATAAGAACGAGTTTGGCGCCCGCCCAGGCGAGCAGCACGGACAGTGCGGAGCGAATCAGGCGCTCGGGCGTGCGGGAAACCAGGCGCGAGCCCAGCCAGATGCCAGGCAGCGAGCCCAGCAGCAACTGGCCTAGCAGTGGCCAGTCGACCGAGCCCAGCGATGCATGGCCCAGGCCAGCCACCAGCGTCAGCGGCACAGCGTAGGCGATGTCGGCGGCGATGATACGCGCAAGCGGCAGGTGCGGAAACACCAGCAACAGCACGGTGACGCCAATGGCGCCCGCGCCCACCGAAGTAAAGGTAACCAGGGTGCCGATGACGGCGCCCAGCAGCACCGGCAGGCTCCAGTGGCGCGGATCGGTGGCGTTGGCGGCATGGGCGCGGCGCGCAGCCAGCTCGGTGGCCTGGCGCTGGGGCGAGAAGGCCAGCACCTTGTAGAGCATGGCGGCGGCAGTGAGCAGCAGGGCCGCGCCCAGGGTGGTGGTCATGAGGTGCTGCACGCGCTCGGTGGCCGGGCCCATGCGGTGCAGCAGCCACAACGAGCCGAGTGCCGCCGGAATGCTGCCGGCGCACAGCAGGCCCACCACGCGCCAGGGCACTAGGCGCTGGCGCGCCATGCTGACGGTGCCGCCGAGCTTGGTGAAGGCGGCAAACAGCAGGTCGGTGCCAATGGCCATGTGGGGCTTGACGCCGAAGAAGAAGATGAGCAGGGGCGTCATGAGCGAGCCGCCGCCGACGCCCGTCAGGCCGACGATCAGGCCGACAGCGAAACCCGCAAAAATGAACGCGAAATCATGCATGGCCGCCACTGTAGAGGGGCGGCTTATGAAAACAAACGATTGTTTCGTGCTTCCCTTATGCGAATAAGCTTATGCACAAGCATGGGCGCGGGTTGCGCGGCGTTGGATACGGCGTCGTGAGGTGTTTCTCGCTGTCGAGCCCAGCGGCGCATCCGCACCTGGGGCGCGTCACTCCTTCAGCCGTTCGGTGCCCATGGCGCGCGCCAATTTGGCGTCCAGCGGCAGCGGCTCGCCTTGCAGGCGCGCGGCCAGCAACTCGCCGCACAGCACGGCGCGGGTCAGCCCGCGCGCGCCCATGGCGGTATTCAGCCACAGGCCGGGCAGGGCCTGGGCATCCGCCGGGCCGACGATGGGCAGGCGGTCGGCCGAGGTGCAGCGCACGCTGGCCCAGGCATGCAGTGGCGCCTCGCTCTCGAAGGCCGGGCGCAGCGTCGGGGCCGCCGGTGGCACCAGGGCCTGCAGTCGGCGCCAGTTGGTGGCGTGCGCGGCGGCTTCCTCCTCGGGCGGCAGGGGCAGTTGTTCCACATCGCGGTCGAATGTCGAACCCATGTGCCAGGCGTGGCCGCCCTCGTGAGGCACATGTGCCACCAGGGCGCCGTTGCCGTTCACGGGGAAAGGCGGGAGCCCCGTCGCCCCGCCGGGCTGCGGCCCCCAGGAGAGCTGGCCGCGCACCGGCTGCAGCGGCAGGTGCGGGCCTTGCACCTGTTCCAGCAATGCATTGCAGGCTGGGCCGGCGGCCAGCACCACCACCTCGGCCTCGCCCAGGCTCTGGCCTGCGCTGTCCAGCACCTGCCAGGGGGCGCCCTCGGTGCGGCGCAGCGCGGTCACGGTGCTGTTCGGGCACCAGGCAATGCCGGGCTGTGCCAGGAGCTGCTGCACCAGGCGCTCAGGCCGCACCCATCCGGCGCGCGCGTGCCAGCAGGCGGAGGCGTCTTCGGGCAGACCGGCGGCGCCCAGTGCCTCCTGGCTGGCGGGCAGGCTCCAGTCGGCGCCCGGGCCATCCTGCCAGCCTTCGGGGAGGCCCAGGTGCGGGTCGGGGCGGCGCTCCAGCACGCCCCCGGGGTTCCAGTCCACGCCATGCTGCAGCAGGGCCTGCGACTGCTGCAGCATGGCGCGCACGCCGCTGCGCGAGACGCGCGCAAACACGTTGTCGTCGGGCGAGAGGTGCGGGGCGAACAGCCCCACGGGCAGGCCCGAGGCGCCGCTGGCTGGCGTGGCGCCAGCGTCTAGCACTTGCACGCGCCAGCCGCGCCGCGCCAGGCTGGCGGCCGTGGCTGCACCGGCCAGGCCGGCGCCGATGACGACACAGCTTGATGGCAGGACCGGCGCCAAGGGCGCACCGCCGGCTGCCTTGCGCGGCACCCAGCGCGGGGCGAATTCGCCCTGCAGGTTGTCGCGTTTGGGCGGCAGGCCCGGGGTTTTCTGCACGACGAAGCCGCACTGGGTCAGGCCGTCGAGCACGCTGCGCGCCACCGTCCAGCTGGCGATGCGGGTGCCGCGGCGGCAGCAGCGCGCCACCGCCTTCAGCGTGTGCAGGTCCCAGATGCCGGGGTTTTTCGCGGGGCTGAAGCCGTCGAGGTAAACCGCGTCAGCTGCCAAAGCCTGCTCGCGCAGCACGGCTTTGGTGTCGCCGATGCACAGCGTGAGCAGCACCTGGCCGCCCTCGAACACCAGCCGGTGCGCACCGGGCAGCAGGCCCCAGCACTGGGCCTGCAGTTGTTCGGCCAAAGGCAGCAGTTCAGGATGCGCCTTGGCCGCACGCAGGCTGTCGGTGGCGCTGGCCGGGTGCGCTTCGGTGGCCACAAAATGCAGCAGCCGCGGACGCGCGGGGTCGGCCTTCCAAGCCTGCCAGGTCACCAGGAAGTTCAGCCCGAGGCCAAAGCCGGTTTCCAGGATGCACCACTGCGGCTGGCCGGCCCAAGCGGCAGGCAGGCCACAGCCGTGCAAGAACACCTCGCGCGACTGCGCCAGCCCGCCGAGTTCGCTGCGGTAGCGGTCGCCAAAACGCGGGCTGAAAGGCGTGCCGTCAGCCAGCCACTCGATCACTTCAGCCATAGGCTACAAGCGTGAGTTCTCCAGATCCAGACCAGCCGGGGCCGCGGATCTGGCTTTGCCAGTCCGCAGGCGCAGCGGCCCCCTCGGGGGGCAGGGCGCTACACGCAGTGAGCAACCGTGGGGGCCTTATTCCGTAGGAGGGACGTAACCCTGCACCTTGTCGGCGCCAGTGCCGAAAAAGTGGTTTTCCATCTGGCGCGCCAGGTACTGGCGGGCACGGGCATCGGCCAGGTTCAGGCGGTTTTCATTGACCAGCATGGTCTGCTGCTTCATCCACTCTGCCCAGGCTTCCTTGCTGACTTCTTCCCACAGACGCTTGCCGAGCGGGCCGGGGTAGGGGGGGAAGTCCAGACCTTCGGCTTCCCGGCCCAGTTTGATGCATTTGACGGTACGTGCCATGGGGACTTCTTTCGTGGAATCTGGTTATAGATGATTTTGGTATTAAGAACTGAATTCTTATTCGTTCCTGTTTTGGTCTGCCGCTTCCAGAATCCAGCTTCTCACTCAAACCCGCATATAAAAAATGCACCGGACCAGAAAGCAGACCATGACCACACGCCGCCATTTTATGAATGTTTCCACCCGCCTGGCAGTAGCCGTAGCACTGGCAGGGTCGGCCGGGGCCGCGCTGGCGCAAACGCCGGCCGCCAAACCCCCCGTGACCCTGCTCAACGTGTCTTACGATCCGACCCGCGAGTTCTACGTGGAATACAACGCCGCCTTTGCCAAATACTGGAAGGCCAAGGCCGGCCAGGACGTGACCATCAAGCAGTCGCATGGCGGCTCGGGCAAACAGGCGCGCTCCATCATCGACGGGCTCGATGCCGACGTGGCCACGCTGGCGCTGGCCGGCGACACCGATGCGCTGCACCACAACGGCAAGCTGATCCCGAAGGACTGGCAAAAGCGCCTGCCGCACAACAGCTCGCC
>DMZZ01000222.1:0-5219 GCA_003484805.1 Comamonadaceae bacterium
GGGGTAGTACTCTTTCACGCCCCTGCCGTTGAAATCCCACCCGGTGCACTGGCCCAGGTGGCGGGGAGGCTCCTGCGCATCGGCCGGGGTGAATGCGGCGGGCAGGGTCTGGAAGGTGGCCGTGGCCAGGTTGAACAGCAGTTCGCGCAGATGGGTGCAGCTGGCTACGCCGCCCATGTGCTTCTGGATGGACTGGCGCCAGCCGCGCGCCATGGAGCAGCCCACCATTTGTTGCAGCGCGGTACGGGCCAGTGGGCAGTCGTGCAGCGGCACGGTGTCCATCGCGGCTTCGATGGCGTGCACGACCAGATCGCGGCCCACCGTCACGCGCAGCCACATGTGGTGGATGGGCGCGCCTGCGGGGCGAACGCTGCCATCGCGCAGGGATTTTCCGTCGAACGGCTTGCTGTCGTGCAGTTCGGCTTCGATGTCCCACAAACCATCTTCGCGTTCATAGCCTTGGTAGATGACCCGGCGCGTATGGCTGGGTTTGCGGGGGGCAGGGGTACTCAGGGGCATGAAAATTCTTCGTTGGGGAGCGGTGGCCTGCGCGGAACAGACCCAGGGACCGTGGCCCGCAGGTCGTGCGTGCCGTGTCAGCCGTGGCGCACGGCCACGGTCTTGCGCCTGGTGAAGCCGTAGAGGGTTTCCATGCCCGCGTTACGCCCATCACCGCTGGATTGATTTTCATCAAATGGTAACTCCACGCCGCGGCCAGTGCAGCAGTGGTTGATAAATACCTGTCTGCTGCGCAGGCGCCGGGCCATGCGGAGCTGGCGTTCACCGTCACAGGTCCACACCCCGGCGGCCGGGAGGCAGCGGGTGGCGTGGGCCAGTTCGATGGCGTGGTCTTCGTCCTCGAAGGGCATGGCGCAGAGCACCGGACCACCGATGTCATCCTGCGCCAGGCGGTGCGCGGCTGGCACGTCGCGCAGCAGCGTGGGCACCTGAAAGAAGCCGGTCTCGGGCGCCTCGTCCACGATCTGGCCCTGGGCCACCATGGGGATGCCGGCCACCTGGGCGTCAGAGAGGAAATCCCACACGCGTTGCTGCTGGCGGGCGTGGATCAGCGGACCCAGGTCGAGGTCCATGGCCGCCGGGCCCACGCGCAGTTGCTCGAAAGCCCGGCCGAGGCGCTCCAGCAGCGGTTCGTAGAGGAGCGCGTCGATCAGCACGCGCGAACCGGCCGAGCCGGACTGACCGGCGTTGTGCACGATGGCGTGGACGATGGCAGGCAGGGCGGTGTCGAGGTCCGCATCGGCGAACACGATCTGCGGGCTCTTGCCCGACAGCTCCAGCGTGACCGGGCAATGCCGCTCGGCTGCCGTCTGCTGGATGAGCGTGCCCACTGTCGCGCTGCCCGCAAAGTGGATGTGGTCCACGCCGCGGTGGCGCACCAGTGCATCGCCTGCTTCCTGGCCCTGGCCGGTGACGATGTTGAGGGCGCCTGCCGGCAAACCCGCCTCGGCCGCCAGCTGGGCCACGCGCAGCACGCCCAGACTGGCGTGCTCCGAGGGCTTGACCACGCACACGTTCCCGGCCGCCAGTGCCGCGCCCACGCTGCGGCCCAGCATGGGCAGGGGGTCGGCCCAGGGAACGAGGTGGCCTGTGACGCCCTGCGGTTCGCGCCAGGTGTAGACGCCGTCGGCGCTGAAAGAATGGGCTGCGCCAGGCAGCGTGTCGCAGGCGCCGGCATAGAACGCCAGGCGGTNNGCCGCCAGTTCGTCGGTGTGCTCTGTCACCTTGGCCGCGAGCTGCATCAGCAGTCGAGCGCGCTCGGCTGCGCCGAGCTTGCACCAGACGGCGTCGTAGCACTGCCGCGCAGCGTGTACCGCGTGGTCGATGTCCTGCGCGTTGCTGCGCTGCAGGGTGTCGAACGGCTGGCCGTTCGAGGGGTCGATCACCGCCAGCGTGCGGCCGCTGGTGGACACAAGATGCGCGTTGGCGATGGCGTTGAACTGCATCGGGCCATTGTGCGGCAAATGGTGGGGTCTGTGAATTTTCATGGCCAAATCGGCCTAGAACGCCCTGCAGTCAAGCGCTGACAGCTATCAAATCAGGACTATTGATATGTCTACTCATTTATATGTTTATTATGTTTTGGTTTGTATAAGAAGCATTAATGATGCGCCTGATCTGCCGAGGTGCGGCGTGAAGGCGGTCCACGGCCGGAGCGAACGGGCTAGCATCGCAGGGTTACTACCTATCTGTGGGTCGTGGTCAGGCCGAGGCCTGCGCGACGGCCGCCGTTTTCCCTTTCCAACCCAGGAGTGATGTCGATGTCCGTGCGTTCGAACCGTTTCCGCTTTTCCCTGCAACTGACGGCCGCTGCGGCCCTGGCCGCTGCCTGTGGCATGGCCGCTGCGCAGCAGACTCAGGTGGTCAAGCTCGGCCACGCCGGCCCCATCTCCGGTGGCATTGCCCACATCGGCAAGGACACAGAAAACGGCGTGCGCCTGGCGGTGGAAGACCTCAACGCCCAAGGCCTGGTGATCGGCGGCAAGAAGATCACGTTCGAACTCGCCGCCGAGGACGACGCGGGCGACCCGCGCCAGGCCACCGCCGTGGCGCAGAAGCTGTGCGACCAGAAGGTGGCCGGCCTGGTGGGCCACCTGCAGTCGGGCACCTCGATACCGGCGGCCTCGGTCTACTCCAAATGCGACCTGCCGAATATTTCGGCGTCGGCCTCCAACCCCGACCTGACCAAGCCCGGCTACAAGACCACTTTCCGCCTGATTGCCAACGACAACGCGCTGGGCGCCGCAGTGGCCGTGTTTGCCGCCGACACCCTCAAGCTCAAGAACGTGGCCGTCATCGACGACCGCACGGCCTACGGCCAGGGCGTGGCCAACGTGTTCAAGGCCACGGCAAAGCAAAAGGGCATGAATGTGGTGGCCGAGGAGTTCACCAACGACAAGGCCACGGACTTCATGGCCATCCTCACCTCGATCAAGAACAAGAAGCCCGACGCCATCTTCTACGGCGGCCTCGACGCGCAGGCCGGCCCCATGCTGCGCCAACTGGTGCAGCTGGGCCTGGGCAACGTGAAGTTCTTCGGTGGCGACGCACTGTGCACCGAGAAGCTTCCCGAGCTGGCCGGCAAGTCGCCCGCGCTGGTGAACGTGACCTGCGCCACGGGCGGCGCCTCGGTCGACAAGATGCAGGGCGGCCCCGAGTGGAAGAAGCGCTACGACGCCAAGTTCCCCGGCCAGTTCCAGATCTACAGCCCCTACGCCTACGATGCCGCCATGGTGCTGGCCGACGCGATGAAGCGCGCCAATTCGGTGGACCCGCGTGTCTACACGCCCTTCCTCGCCAAGACCCAGTACAAGGGCGTGACGGCCAACATCGCCTTCACCCCCAAGGGTGAGCTGACCACGCCGGCCGTGACGCTCTACACCTACAAGGACAACGCCCGCATCACGCTGAACTGATGCCCCGGCGCCCCAGGGCGCCTGCATGCAGCCCGCCAACGGCCGCACCGCACCTTGCGTGCGTGCGGCCGTTTTGCCGATACAGTGGCAGGTTCAGGAGCCTCTTCGCATGTACCTTCCCGCCCATTTCGAGAGCCACGATCCCGCGCACGCCCATGCGCTGATGCGCGCGCACCCGCTGGCCAGCCTGGTGTCGAACGACGACGAGGGCTTCCCCTTCATCACCCACCTGCCGCTGCACCTGCAGGAGCGCGAGGATGGCCTGGTGCTGCTGGGCCACTGTGCGCGCGGCAACCCGCACTGGCGCTACCTGCAGCAGCGGCCCGAGGCGCTGGTGGCCTTTCTCGGGCCACACGCCTACCTCTCGCCTGCGGTCTACCCCGATCTGGCGCGCGTGCCCACCTGGAACTACCTCGCGGTGCACTGCCGCGTGCGTGCCACGCTGGTCGAGGAGCCTGCGGCCAAGGATGCGCTGCTCAAGACGCTGATCGGCGACCACGAGCCGCCCTATGCCGCGCAGTGGCGCGCGCTCGGCGAGGAGTTCGCGCACAAGATGCTGGCCGGCATCGTGGCGTTCGAACTGCGCGTGACGGATCTGCAGTGCAAACTCAAGCTCAACCAGCACCGCAAGGAATCGCACGCCGCCATGTATGCGGCTTACCGCCAGGGCGACCCTGGGGCGCAGGGCCTGGCGCAGTGGATGGAAACGCTGGGCCTGGTGCCCACGCGGGAGGAATGACATGCGTGCCGCATTGGGACTGATTTCGCTGCTGCTGGTGCTGGCCCTGGTGGGGCTGCTCACCCGCAAATCCCTGCCGGCTCCCGGTGCGGCACCGGTGCCCGCGCCGTCCGGCATGCCCGCCCCGGTGGCCACGCCTGCGCAGGCCCAGCAAGTGCAGGAGCAATACCGCAAGGCGCTGGATCAGGCCCTGCAGCAGGCCCGGCCGGCGTCAGCAGAATATTGAGCAAAAATGGCATTGAATGCTTATGCATCAAGCGCTGAAAGCTATCAAAAAAAGAGCATGAAGCCCCTGGAAGACACCCACTGGATGCGCCTGGCCCTGGCCGAGGCCGAGGCTGCCGCGCAGGCGGGCGAAGTGCCCGTGGGCGCCGTGCTGGTGCGAGGTGGCGAGGTGATTGCCACCGGCCGCAACGCCCCCGTGGCGGGGCACGACCCGACGGCGCACGCCGAAATCGTGGCCCTGCGCGCGGCGGCGCAGAAGCTCGGCAACTACCGGCTGGAGGACTGCGCGCTCTACGTCACGCTGGAGCCCTGCGCCATGTGCAGTGGCGCACTATTGCATGCGCGCCTGCCGCGCGTGGTCTACGGCGCGCCCGACCCCAAGACCGGCGCGGCGGGCTCGGTGGTCGATCTATTTGCACAGCCCTTGCTCAACCACCAGACGCAGGTGCAGGGCGGGGTGCTGGCGCAGGAGTGCAGTGCGCTGCTGGCCGGTTTTTTTCGCGCACGCCGCAGCCAGCAGCGCGCCGAAGCGAAGGCCGCCCACCCGCTGCGCGACGATGCGCTGCGCACGCCCGATGCGCGCTTTGCCGACCTGCCCGGGTACCCCTGGGCGCCGCAGTACGTGAGCGACCTGCCATCGCTCGCCGGCCTGCGCCTGCACTACCTCGACGAAGGTCCGCAGGGTGCACCGCTCACCTGGCTGTGCCTGCATGGCAACCCGGCCTGGAGCTATCCGTACCGGCGCATGCTGCCCGCCTTCACCCAGGCGGGCCACCGCGTGGTGGCGCCCGACCTTATCGGCTTTGGCAAGAGCGACAAGC
>DMZZ01000222.1:5363-6577 GCA_003484805.1 Comamonadaceae bacterium
GACGCCTGCTCGGGCGCGGCAATCCGCACCTGGGCGCGGCCGAATGCGCCGCCTACGACGCGCCGTTCCCCGATGCAGGCCACCGCGCCGCGCTGCGCGCGTTCCCCCGCCTCGTGCCCGACCATCCGGACGCGCCGGGCGCCGCACTCTCACGCGCTGCGCGCGACTTCTGGCAGCACGCCTGGACCGGCCGCAGCCTGCTCTTCGCCGGTGCGCGCGACCCCGTGCTCGGTGTGCCGGTGATGCAGCAACTGCAGCAGACGGTGCGCGGCGCGCCCGAACTGGTGGTGCTGCCGCAGGCGGGCCATTTCGTGCAGGAGCATGGCGAGACGATTGCGCTTCGGGCTGTGGAATACTTCCGGCTTTGAGCTTTCCATGGAGCGGGCCCTCACGGCGCCCGGACGCCTTGTCTTCCGATCACGACCACGCCCGTTGCGGCTGCGGCCACGACCACGGCCCCAAGCACATCTACATCTATTCGCCGTCCAGCGCGGTGCGTGACAAGGCGGCCTTTCGCCGGGGCGTGAAGCGTTTGCAGGCCTTGGGGCACGAGGTCGAGATTGACACCGATGCCCTGGCCGTGCACACGCGCTTCGCGGGTGACGACGCCACGCGCTTGGCCGCCATCCACCGCGCGGCCGCCAGCGGCGCCGATGTGGCGCTGATCTCGCGCGGCGGTTACGGCCTCACGCGCATCCTGCCTAGCATCGACTACGCGGCCGTGGCGCGCGCCATTGAAAAAGGCACGCAGTTCGTGGGCATCAGCGACTTCACCGCTTTCCAGAGCGCCGTGCTCGCGCAAACCGGTGCCGTCACCTGGGCAGGCCCCGCGCTGGGCGCTGATTTTGGCGTGGAGGGCGGGCCCGACGACATCATGGAGGCCTGCTTCGACGATCTGCTCACCGGCCATGGCGAGGGCTCAGGCTGGCGTATGCCCAAGGAGCGGCGCGCAGCAGGCACGCCCGAGGCGCCGCTGCCCGAATTCGAGATTCCGTCGGCCCGCCTGTGGGGCGGCAACCTCGCGGTGCTGACAGCGCTGGTGGGCACGCCCTATTTTCCGCAGGTGGATGGCGGCATCCTGTTCGTCGAGGACGTGAGCGAGCACCCCTATCGCGTCGAGCGCATGCTCACTCAGTTGCTACACGCGGGAGTGCTGGCACGCCAGAAGGCGCTGCTGCTCGGACAGTTCACCAACTACAAGCTGGCGCCGCTCG
>DMZZ01000106.1:0-3102 GCA_003484805.1 Comamonadaceae bacterium
ATGTCCTCCAGGCCGTCGGCGCCGCTGGCCAGCGCCTGCAGCGGCTCGTGTGTCAGGGCCGCCAGGTGCGGGTCGGCGGCGGGGATGTAGGGCGGGTTGGAGACGATGGCGTCGAAAACACCTTCCAGTCCCTCCATCCATTGCCCGTGGCGGAGCTGCACGGCCAGCCCCAGGCGCGTGGCGTTGGCCCGGGCGACGGCCAGCGCATCCTCGCTGGCGTCCACGGCCAGCACGCTGGCGTCGGGCCGCTGGTGCTGAAGGGCCAGGGCGATGGCGCCGCTGCCCGTGCCCAGGTCCAGCAGGCGCGGGGCGGGGTGGCCGTCCAGTACCTCCAGCGCCCAGTCCACCAGGGTCTCGGTGTCGGGGCGGGGGTCGAGCACGCGCGCGTCCACCTGCAGCTCCAGCCCATAGAAGGCCTTGGTGCCGGTGAGGTAGGCCACGGGCTCGCCCGCCAGGCGGCGCTGGCACAGGGCTTCGAAGTGCTCCTGCACGGCGGGTGCCAGCGTGTCGGTGTCGTGCGTGATGAGCCAGGTGCGGTCGCCGGTGGAGCGGCCCAGCGTGTGCAGCAGCAGCATCTGCGCGTCGATGCGTGCTAGGCCCTGGGCCAGGGCGGTGGTCAGTGCCTGCTGCAGGGTCATGGTTGCTCCTGAATAAATAGCATGTAGCGCTTTCTAGTAAAGCGCCGACGGCCAATTTTTTCTGATTGATGGAATACCTCTGATGAGGGCATCAGCCTTGCGCAAACAGCGGTGCTTGGGATTTGCCCCCTCTCCCCTCGCGGGAGAGGGTTGGGGAGAGGGGGGAGCAAGAGCGGCGTCCCCGTACACCCCTCTCCCCCGCCCTCTCCCGCAAGGGGAGAGGGAGTTGAAGCCATCTGAGACATGTACCCGATCAAGCGCATTTGGCTCATATTTTGATCACAGGTTGGCATCCCGCTCCAGATCCGCTAGCTGCTCGGCCTCGCGCGCGTGGCGCAGGGCCTGCAGCACCTCGCCCAGGTTGCCTTCCATGATGGTGAGCAGCTTGTACAAGGTGAGGTTGATGCGGTGGTCGGTCAGCCGCCCCTGCGGAAAGTTGTACGTGCGGATGCGGTCGCTGCGATCGCCGCTGCCGATCAGCCCCTTGCGTTCGGCGGCCTCCTTGGCGGCGCGCTCGCTGCGGTCCTTTTCCTGGATGCGCGCCTGCAACACCTGCAGCGCCTTGGCCTTGTTGGCGTGCTGGCTGCGGCCGTCCTGGCACTCGGCCACGATGCCGGTGGGCAGGTGCACCACGCGCACGGCCGAGTCGGTTTTGTTGATGTGCTGGCCGCCGGCGCCGCTGGCGCGGAAGGTGTCGATGCGCAGGTCTGCCGGGTTCAGTTTGATGGCTTCGTGCTCGTCGGGCTCGGGCATCACGGCCACGGTGCAAGCGCTGGTGTGGATGCGGCCCTGCGTCTCGGTGGCCGGCACGCGCTGCACGCGGTGGCCGCCGGACTCGAAGCGCAGCGCGCCGTACACGTCGTCTCCCACGACGCGCAGCACGATTTCCTTGTAGCCGCCCAGCTCCGAAGGGCTCTCGCTCACCACCTCGACCTTCCAGCCCACGTTGGCGGCGTAGCGTGTGTACATGCGCGCCAGGTCGCCCGCGAACAGGGCCGATTCGTCGCCGCCCGTGCCCGCGCGGATTTCGAGGAAGGCATTGCGCGCGTCGTCGGGGTCCTTGGGCAGTAGCAGGCGCTGCAGTTCGTCTTCGAGCTGGAGCAGTTCCAGGGTGGCGCTGGTGACTTCGTCCTGCGCCAGCTCGGCCATGTCGGGGTCGGCGAGCATCTCCTGCGCGCCGGCCAGGTCGGCCTCGCATTGCAGGTAGCGGGCGTAGCGGCCGGCGATCTGCGTCACCTCGGCGTGCTCTTTGGAGATGGCGCGGTACTGCGCCATGTCGGCCATGATGTCCTCGCGCGAGAGCAGGAAGTCGAGTTCTTCCAGGCGCCGGGCATAGCGCTCCAGCTGGGTGCGGAGAAAAGGTTTCATGGCGTTCCGGGGGAAAGGAGGATGCTACGGTATTCGTAGCTGGAGGCGCTTGTCCAGCAAGCGCAGAGGGCCGCTATGGCCTCAAGAAAAGCGAAGTGCGCCGCTACAGGCTGTTCTTGCTTTGCGAGCGCAGGAACAGGCGCGAGGCGGTGCGCGCCGTCTGCTCGCGCGTGCTGGCGTCGCCGGCACGCAGCTCGGCCAGGGTGCCGTGCAGCATCTTCTGCGCCAAGCCGCGCGAGAGGGCGTCGAGCACGGTGTCGATGTCCTCGCCCTTGGCCAGGCGCTTGCGCGCACGGTCGAGTTCGATGGCGCGCCAGGCGTCCGCCTGGTCCTGGATCTGGCGGATGAGAGGCACCACGCCGTGCTCGGGGTGGCGCTGGTCCATCCAGTGCATGAAGCTCTGCACGCCCGCGTCGATGATGGCCTCGGCCTGCGCCACGGCGGCCTGGCGGTTGGCCTGGGCGGTCTGCACCACGCTGGCCAGGTCGTCCACGGTGTAGAGGTAAACGTCTTCGAGCTGCTTGACNNTCGATGTCGCGCGGCACGGCCAGGTCCACCATGAACATGGGGCGGTGGCGGCGCTTCTTCAGGGCACGCTCCACCGCGCCCAGGCCCACGATGGGCAGGGTGCTGGCGGTGCAGCTGACCACGATGTCGAACTCGTGCAGGCGGTCGGGCAGGTCGGACAGGCGCATGACCTCGCCACCAAAGCGCGTGGCGAGCTTTTCGCCGCGCTCGAGCGTGCGGTTGGCGATGGCGATCTGCTTGGGGTTGCGCGCTGCGAAGTGCGTGGCGCACAGCTCGATCATCTCGCCCGCGCCGACGAACAGCACGCGCGTCTTGCCAAGGTCTTCGAAGAGCTGGCTGGCCAGGCGCACCGCGGCGGCGGCCATGCTGATGCTGTGCGCGCCGATCTCGGTGCTGGTGCGCACCTCCTTGGCCACGGCGAAGCTGCGCTGGAAGAGCTGGTTGAGCGTGGTGCCCAGGGCGCCCGCGCTTTCGGCGGCGCGCACGGCGTCCTTCATCTGGCGCAGGATCTGGGCTTCGCCCAGCACCATGGAGTCAAGCCCGCTGGCCACGCGGAAGGCGTGGCGCG
>DMZZ01000329.1:0-3489 GCA_003484805.1 Comamonadaceae bacterium
CGGCCCAGGCCAGGAACGCCGCGCAGCGCCTCAGGGGGATGTCCTTAGCTTTGGCAATCGGCCGCGTCGCGGCGTGTCAGCTTCTTGTCGGACATGTACTTCTCAGAACCGGCCTTGATCATGGGCTTGATGATCTGCTCGTCGGCCTGGTACCAGTCGGCGCCGATATCCCACGTCTTGCCGTTCCAGGTCTGCACACGGGCCCAGGTCGAGCCCATGTGGTCGGCGCAGCTCGTGGACAGGGGGCGCATCACACCGCTGAAGCCCAGGGCGTCCAGCTTCTTCTGGTCGAGGGCGAGGTTTTCCATGCCCCAGCGCACTTGTTCGCCGGTCATGACCTTGCCCTTGCCGAAGCGTTCCTGGGCGCGGCGCACGGCCTCGATGCTCAGCATCTGGATGATCACGCCACGGGTGTACAGCACCGAGCCCACTTCGTCCTTCGGACCCGTGCCCTGACCCTTGTCGTGCACGTTCTTGAGGATGTCCTGGATCACCTTGGGCTGTTGGCCTGAGCCATTGAGGGCCAGGGCGTGGTAGCCTTTGGCGCCTTCGCCCACGTCACGCACATCGGGCTCGGCGCCGGCCCACCACACGCCATACATTTTCTCGCGTGGGTAGCCCGTAGCCTGGGCTTCCTTCAGGGCGGTGGAGTTCATCACGCCCCAGCCCCACAGCAGCACGAAGTCGGGGCGGCTCTGGCGAACCTGCAGCCAGGTGGCTTTCTGCTCGACGCCCGGTGCCGTGACAGGCAGCATCTGCAGCTCGAAACCATGCATCTTGGAACGCTCCTGCAGCAGCGGGATGGGTTCCTTGCCGAACGGGCTGTCGTGGTACACCAGCGCAATCTTCTTGCCCTTGAGATTGTCCATGCCGCCCAGGCCCTTGCCGATGTGCTGGATCAGGATGTCGGCGCCGGTCCAGTAGCTGCCCATCAACGGGAAGTTCCACTTGAAGGCCATACCGTCCTGCGCAACCGACAGGCCGTAACCCAGGGTCAAAAGCGGAATCTTGTCGGCCGGGGCCTTTTCGGTCAGGGCGAAGGTGATGCCGGTCGATTGCGGGTCGAACAGGGCGACGCCGGGCCTGCTCTTGAGGCGCTCGTAGCACTCCACGCCACGGTCGGTGGCGTAGCCGGTTTCGCATTCTTCAAAGGACAGTTTGACGCCATTGATGCCGCCATCGCGGGCGTTGATCATCTTGATGTAGTCCTGCTTGCCGTTGGCCCAGGGCGTTCCGTTGGGCGCGTAGGGGCCCGTTCGGTACGAGAGCAGCGGGAAGAACTGCTCCTTCGCCTGCGCGATCGCGCTGGTGCTCAGCGACGACGCACCGGCGGCCACGATGGCAGCGGCAATCACGATTTTCGAAAGCTTCATGGATGTCTCCTTTGAATGAAAGTGTTGAAGCACGGGAAAAAACCAGTTGGACAGATAGTTAACGCGGCAATGCACCGTTGACGTATCGGGGCTTGCGAGTAAGGGGTTTCCTCAAGGGCTGTGCTCTTAGTGAGGGAACGGCCACAGGCGGAGTTTTTGCTTGCCGATGGACCACAACTTGGCCAGGCCATGGGGCTCGACGATCAGGAACCACACGATCAGCGCGCCGAAGATCATGAATTCGGCGTGCGATACGGCTGCCGTGGAAATTTCAAACCCGAACAGGCCCGCCAATGCCGGGAGGAACTGGTTCAGGAAAATGGGCAGTACCACGATGAAGGTGGCGCCAAAGAACGCACCCATGATGGAGCCCATGCCGCCGATAATGACCATGAACAGCAGTCGGAAGGAGATTTCGACCGAGAAGGCGGCGGGTTCCCACGAACTCAGGTGCACGAAGGCCCACAGTGCACCGGCCATGCCGATGATGAAGGAGCTCACGGCAAAGGCGCTGAGCTTGGCATACATGGGACGGATACCGATCACGGCAGCCGCTACGTCCATGTCGCGGATGGCCATCCACTCGCGGCCGATGGCACCGCGCACCAGGTTCTTGGCCAGCACGGCCACCACCACCAGCAGGGCCAGGCAGAAGATGTACTTGCTCACGGCGCTGTCGATGGGCATGCCGAAAACCTGCAGGTTGTTCACCGACACCGAACCCGAGTCGGAATTGTTGGTGAACCACTTGATGCGCAGGAACATCCAGTCACTGAAGAACTGCGCGGCCAGCGTGGCCACGGCCAGGTACAGACCCTTGACGCGCAGGCTGGGCAGGCCGAACAGAATGCCGAAGAAGGTGGCGCACAGGCCGCCCAGGATCAGCGCAGGAATCAGCGGCATGTCCGGGAAGCGCACGAAGAAGTTGAAAGCACCGTAAGCACCCACCGCCATGAAGGCGCCGGACCCCAGCGAGATCTGACCGCAGTAGCCCACGAGGATGTTCACGCCGAGCGCAGCCATCGACATGATGACCAGCGGGATCAGGATGGCGCGGTAAAAATAATCGGTGGCCAGCATGGGCACCACCAGGAAGGCCACGGCCAGCAGCAGGGCGAGGGCAATGCGGTCCTGGGCAATGGGGAAGACCTGCTGGTCGGCCCGGTAGCTGGTCTTGAACTGGCCATTTTCGCGGTAGAACATTATTTACTCCAAAACTTTCAACCAAGGGCGATGATCTTTTGGCTGCGGACACTGCGTGCCCTCGCCGGAAGATCATCCCTCGCCTGCGGCGAAGAACCCTGCGGGTTGATCGCGTATGTCATACGCGATCGATGATCTTCTCGCCGAACAGACCTTGCGGACGGAACAGCAGGAACACCAGGGCCAGCACATAGGCAAACCAGATTTCGATGCCGCCGCCCACGAAGGGGCCGAGGTACACCTCGGAGAGTTTTTCACCCACGCCGATGATCAGGCCGCCGATGATGGCGCCGGGCACCGAGGTCAGGCCTCCCAGAATCACCACTGGCAGGGCGCGCAGCGCCACGGTGGTGAGCGAGAACTGCACACCCAGCTTGGAGCCCCAGATCATCCCGGCCACGAGGGCCACGACACCGGCGACGCACCAGACGATGACCCAGATGCGGTTGAGCGGAATGCCGATGGACTGTGCGGCCTGGTGGTCGTCCGCCACGGCGCGCAGGGCTCGGCCGGTCTTGGTTTTCTGGAAGAAGATGCTCAGCAGCAACACCAGTGTGGCGGCGATGCCGGCGGCGATCACGTCTTCCTTGTTCACGAGCACACCGCCCTGGAACATGGATTCGAACAGGAACACCGGATCCTTGGGCATGCCCACGTCGATCTTGTAGATGTCGCTGCCAAAAATCGTCTGGCCCAGTCCTTCGAGGAAGTAGGTGATGCCCAGCGTGGCCATGAGCAGCGTGGCGCCTTCCTGGTTCACGAGGTGGCGCAGCACCAGGCGCTCGATGAACCAGGCCACTGCGAACATGCACAGACCTGCGATCAGGAACGCGGCCAGATTGGCCACGATCGGGTTGCTGATGCCGGTCCACTCCGGGATCCACTCGGCAAAGCGCGCCATGGCCAGGGCCGC
>DMZZ01000260.1:0-2861 GCA_003484805.1 Comamonadaceae bacterium
CGAAGGGCCGGTGCCCCACGGGGCGCAGGGCAGCTTTGCAGTCCTTGCCAAGGCGGCCACATTGGCTGCGGCCTGCGCCTAGCCCTGCACCCCGTGGGGCACCGGCGTACCGCCGATTTCTCTGATTCACTGGACTAGGAGTATCGGTTCGCGGCCCGGTGCCATATCCAGCGCAAGAAGAAGGCGGCCACAACACCCCCAACCGACGACAGAAGAAATGCAAGCCCCAGCAGAGGCGCCACCTCGGGCGCAAGCCAAAGCACCGGCCGCAGCAACAGCCACAGCCCCGCCACACCCAAGCCTGCGCCGCACAGGCCCAGCACCAGCAGAATGAAACGCAGGTGGGGTGCAAGAGTCGGCACTGCCGCATCCGTACCACGCAGGGCCTGATCGGAGTTGCGAAAATCAATGGTCATACCAAACCTCCTGCGCTGGAACCGGTGCGGGGCGCTAAGAGCCAGTTCAAAGTCTTTTCATGGTGCCCGCAAGGCAGCAAAAAGCCGCAATCTAGGCGCGTACCGCAGGCCATGCTGGCGGCCTGGGCAAGGTGCGCAACGACGAGTGCGGCTTTTTGCGGCCTTGCCCGAAGGGTTGCACCGCAAAGGCAGCGTCTGCGGCGTTGCCCATCCTCGCCGCACACAAGTGCGGCTTGCGGTGGGCGCCTTGCATCCACTGCCTTTGCGGTGCAACGGGCACCATGAAAAGACTTTGAACAGGCTCTAAGGGGTGGCCAGGCAAACCCGGGCCACATCTGCGGAACTCAGCGGCGCCTCGCCCACTTCGGTCGGGGTCAAAGCCTGCATCAGCTTGTGCATGGCCTCCTCGGTGGGTGCGAAGAAATACAACGCCCCACCCGCACGGAGCATGGCAGCGGTCGGCTTGTGCATGGCAGCACTGACGGCGACCGCATTGGCCAGCGCCGCCCAGATATCCTGTGGCTGAAGGAGCTCACGCCAGTTGAGACTGGTGTGGTCTTCCGATTCTTGCGCCTGTGTCAGACAAAGAAAGCCGTTGCCGTGCAGGTAAATGCCTGCAGGGAGACCCACCAGGCGACCCAACCGGAATTCAGACTCGCCCACATGCACGGGTTCGGGCAGGCGGCCACTGAAAATGGGCAGCGTCTTGCGCACGGCATCATGGGTGGCAAACATGTGCTGAATAAAAAAATACCCGTGCACGCGCACACCATCCCACGGCTCCACCACGGACCAGCGCAGATCGACAGGCGCATCAGTGCTCACGACCAACCTCCTTCGATGCCGCTGGNNACGTCGCCAATGCGGCGAACCTGGCTGGACCATTCCGGGTTAGGAACAAAAACACTTTGTGCCGATTGCCGCGCCGCCGCCCTGGCCGGATTGCGGGTCATGGGAGGTGATTCCGTCCGGGATGCCGCCGGCTGCGGCTGCGATGCGACGGCGGCCACTGCGGGGACCGTGTCGGCTTGGGCACGGGATGCAGTTGCGTCCACCGTACGCGGTGGAGCAGAGGAGAGATCCTTGATGGATCCCGTCATGGCAGCCTTGTTGCGCTGCGGGGCAGCGGTCTTGACAGAAATCCAGTAGCCCAGCGCTGAGGCCATCACCACGGCCACGATGACGCCCACCAGGATCCATGTGCCCATGCTGATCTCTGAGGCGTCATCGGCAGAAACATCCACCACGGGCTCTGCAGCCTTCGGCCGCACGGACGCAGGCGGAACGAAGGGGACAATCCCTTCCATCCCCTGCTCCGTCAGCACCGTTGCCAAGCCCAACATGCCCATTCATCCCTTGAAAGTCAACCGGGCCAGTTTAAGCGCCCGGCATGCAGGCGCAACACCGCCCAGGCGCTTATTTCACCAGTGCCAGCATGTCCTTGAAAGCCGGGTGTTCGCACGAACGCAGCCATTCAAAAGCCACCATTTCGGTAGTGACCAGCTCAGCGCCTGCACCGGCCAGGCGGTCGTAGGCGGCGTCCCTGTTGCGTTCGGTGCGTGAACCGCAGGCATCCGTGACCACCCAGACATCAAATTCATCCTCGATCAGGTCCAGCGCTGTCTGCAAAAGGCAGACATGGGCCTCGCAACCTGCAATGACGACGGTGGCGCGCTCCGGGTCGGCCTGCGCGGTTTTTTGCAGGTGCTTTGGCAGGCTGCGGGCATTGCCTGCGGGCGGTTTGGCCGGCGGACGCAACCACTCGCCCAGACCCTCCTCGGCTGCGCTGAAGTGCATCTTGGACAGCGTCTTGCGGCACAAGGCTCGCAGGGCCGCATCGTTGGCGCCCAGGCGCGAGGGATTCTGTTCCGTCCCCCACACGGGTACCTCCACCATCCGTGCGATCTGCGCCAGACGGCGCGCATTCTCCAGCACAGCCGGCCCGTCGAAGATCACGGGCATCAGCTTTTCCTGGAAATCCACCAGCACGAGTTGGGATTCTGAAGCGTCGAGCAGCATGGCGGAGAGATCCTTCTATGAATGCAATGGGCCCATTGTCGCAGCGCCAGCCGATCCGCAGAAAAATGCGTGCGCCCCATCGGCCACCACGATGCAAGGCGCTGACCGATCGGGCCGGAAAGGCCACAAGCATACGCAGGCAAGAAAAAAGCACCGACAGCGTCGAGCGCGCCGACACGTTCTCCAGCCCCATGTGAAACAGCTTGCCGCGATTGGCTGCCAGGCAGACCTCGATATCGCGCAGCGACTCGCGCCACGTCAATTGTGCAAAGGCCATGACGCGAAACAGATCGGCACAAGCCAAGGTCCGCACGCCAGCATCGCCAGGGTGGCGCTCGATGATGCGGCCAAAGGTCTTCCATGGCACGAACTCCATCACTTGCGCAAACAGCGTCTTGCCCACGTTCATGCGTCACTCCAGGTCGT